>NZ_JBGRUO010000008.1:0-187537 GCF_041537905.1 Ruegeria jejuensis
AGCCCTCTTCGATATAGTCCTGAAACCGCGCCCGAAGCGCAGATGGCAGTGCTGCTGACATAAAACATCCTCCTAATAAGGAGGAATCACAAATCAATTGCGCTTGGAAGCCCCCGATTCACGTTTCAGGCGCGCCGCTTTAGATCTCAAGTTGCCTCCGGGAAGCTCAGCCCTTGAGCCGGGCCGCCCGTCCGCCGCGCCGTTTGATCAGGCGTGGGGCGCGGTCTGGCAGTTCCTCCATGATGGCGGTGCGCTCGGCAGGGTCCATCTTGGACCAGCGGGTGATCTCGTCGATGGTCCGGTAGCAGCCTGTGCAGATGCGTTCGACCGGATGCACGACGCAGATATCCACGCAGGGGCTGTCGATCTCGTTTCGTTTCCAGACCGGTTTGTCCATCAGGTCAAAGGCTTTCTACAACAGGCGCAATCTGTCCAGCGCTCCTTGCAAGATATAGCTTGCGGCCACGTGATCAATCACCTCGGCGCGACGTTTTCGTGTCGTATCCGCCTCAAGCAGGGCTTTTTCCGCCGCAACGGTGCTGAGCCGTTCATCCCAGAAGCCGATCGGCAGCTCGGTCAGCCGGGTCAGATTGCGCGCAAAAGCCCGCGTCGACTGGCAGCGCGGCCCTTCGCTTCCGTCCATGTTGCGGGGCAGGCCCAGAACGATGCCGCCAATGTCGCGATCCGCGATAATTTCAAGCAGGCGGGCCGCGTCTGTCGTGAATTTCTTGCGTCTGACAGTCTCCAGCGGGGTGGCGACGGTGCCCATCCGATCCGACACTGCGACGCCGATGGTCTTGTCGCCCAGATCCAGTCCGATCAGCGCGGTATAGCCGGGCAGGGCGGCGGCAAACTCTTCGAACGGATCAGCGATCATTGCAGGATTTCCGCCGCTTGGCCGGCCTGTCTGATCAGGGCGAGCGCTGCGTCATCGCCCGCAAAGACCTGTTGGGCCTCGTGGAAGACGCGATTGGCCTGCGCGCGCTCGTCCAGCACGCCCAACGACCGGATCAGCCGCGCCCATTCCTCGGGCGTGCCGCCGTCGGTTGCCAGCCGTTCGGACAATCCGGCGACCATGCCGCGAATGGCGTCAAGCCGCGCCTCGGGCGTCATCTCTTCCATGGCGGCCATGTCCTCGGCGCTGGGGCCGGGTTGGGAGGCGGGCTGTGGCGCATCATATCTGACGCCTGCGCGCGCGGCCACGTCCTCGATCCGCGCCCGGATCGCGTCGACCCAGGGGGCAGGGGCCGGGTTGGCCCGCAGCGCCTCTTGCCAGACGCGGAAGGTCGCATCGGGGCGACCCACCTGCAGCAGCATCACGCCCCAGTAGTATTGCGCCGGGCCGTTGTCGGGATCGATATCCAGCGCCTTTTGCAGCGCCGCCTCGGCTTCGGGCGAGACATAGCCACCCGCCGCCGCGATCATCATCTCCGCCATCTCGGAATAGTCACGTGCCGAGGCGTCGTCGCCCATAAGCCGGATCGCTTGCGCCATCGCCTCGTAAGAGGCTTTGAAATTGCCCAGATTGGCCTCGTTCTGCGCCAGCAGGATGTTGCCGCGCAGATCATCCGGCCGGGCGGTGACCGCAGCGCGCAACTGTTCCATCAGCTCGGCATATTGCTGCTCGATACGGGGCTTGGGCCGCTCTGGCTGTTCCGCCTCGGCGCTGGCCTGATCGGGACGCGTCAGGCGTCTTTCCTCGGCGATCTCCTTGCGCAGGCTCAGCGGCAGGTCGCCATAGCCGGGCGCGCCCAGCGACCGGTAGAGCATCAGGCCGCCCCCCATCAGCGCGGCGACGAGCAGCAGAGCAACCACCCATGTCACGCCACGCGGTTGCGCCACACCCTCGGCCTCTTTGCGGATCATCGCATCGGCGGCCAGAATGCGGCGCGAAATCTCGGTACGGATGCGGTCGGCATCGGCCTCGCCGATCACCCCGCGTGCCAGATCACGATCCACCCCGGTCAGCTGTTCGCGATAGACGCGCAGGTCATAAGCCGCGGTGGGCTCGTCCTTGCTGCGGCCTCGCAATAGCGCCAGCACCAGCAGGGCAGCGACAACCAGCGCGGTCAGCGAAATGAGGATCCAGAACGTCATGTTGTCTTCCTTCGGATTGCCCTCATCTAGCCCCGCAGGCGTACGGGAAAAAGATAAAAAGCATCACACGGGTTACCATGTCGCAATAAGACGATATTGCGACGTAACGCGGCGTTGGTATTCTTGGCCCGCGCGGCATACCTGCCGCAATCCCGCAGACCCGGATGGATTCGCTCATGAAACACTATTCTGCCTTTGCCGTCGCTCGCGAAGCCTTGCGCTCTCATACCGGATGGGATCGCGCCTGGCGGTCGCCTGAACCCAAGAAACGCTATGACGTGATTATCGTGGGCGCGGGCGGGCACGGGTTGGCGACAGCCTATTACCTGGGCAAGAATTACGGCATACAAAATGTCGCGATCATCGAGAAAGGCTGGCTGGGCGGCGGCAATACCGGGCGTAATACGACGATCATCCGCTCGAACTATCTGCAAGACCCGTCAGCGGCGATCTATGAGAAATCCCGCAGCCTCTATGAACATCTCAGCCAGGATCTGAACTACAACCTGATGTTCAGCCCCCGCGGCGTGATCATGCTGGCGCAGACCCATCACGAGGTGCGCGGTTACCAGCGCACGGCCCATGCCAACGCGTTGCAGGGCGTGCCGACCGAATGGATCGGGCCGCAGCGGGTCAAGGAACTGGTGCCGATCATCAATCTTGAGGGGCCACGCTATCCGGTTCTAGGCGGGCTCTGGCAGGAACGCGGCGGCACCGCGCGCCACGATGCGGTGGCTTGGGGCTATGCGCGGGCCTGCTCGGCCATGGGTATGGATATCATCCAGAAATGCGAAGTCACCGGCGTGCGCTCCGATCAGGGCCGTGTTGTTGGCGTCGACACCACCAAAGGCGCGATTGACTGCGAGAAGCTGGGCGTGGTGGTTGCGGGCCATTCCGGGCAGCTGGCCGAGATGGCCGGGTTCCGACTGCCGCTAGAGGCGGTGGCGCTACAGGCGCTGGTCAGCGAACCGATCAAACCCTGCATGGATGTGGTGGTGATGGCCAACACGGTGCATGGCTACATGTCCCAATCCGACAAGGGTGAGATGGTGATCGGCGGCGGTACGGACGGGTTCAACAACTATACCCAGCGCGGCAGCTTCCACCATATCGAGGAAACCGTGCGCGCGCTGGTCGAGACCTTCCCGATGATCTCACGTCTGAAAATGCTGCGCCAATGGGGCGGGATCGTCGACATGACCGGCGACCGCTCGCCCATCCTGTCGAAAACACCGCTGGGCAACTGCTTCATCAATTGCGGCTGGGGCACCGGCGGGTTCAAGGCCATCCCCGGCTCGGGCTGGGGCATGGCGCAGCTTATGGCCACGGGACATTCCCCGCTGACCGAGGCGTTTTCGCTCGACCGCTTCAAAGAAGGCCGCTTCATCGACGAAAGCGTCGCGGCAGGGGTGGCGCATTGATGTCATGTTAAAAGTAATCTGGGCATCCATGCGACAGTTGACGATCGCGATGTGGATTTGGCTTCTGTTGTCTTTTGCCATTCTGATCTGGGGATCTGCCGAGTCATTCCAAAGGCTGGGTTCTCTCGGGGTAGCTACGACCATAATTGGTATTGGTTGGGCGCTAAGGCGGGCAGACGAACTTGAGGGTCGGCTGCAATCGAATTTTCGAGGTCAGACAAGTCGCGGATTGGAAGCGCTAATGAAAGTTTCTTCGACCATAAGTCGGATTCTAAAATCCGACAAAGTCGAGGAGGAAATTAAAGCTGACTTAACCGAACTTTCTTCGCTATTGGCAGAAGTAGCCGAGGACCAAAAGAAGAACTCACAAGTTGATGACGAGACTTCGCGAGACTTAAGTTTTCTCAAAGGACAATTTCTTCGAAATGAAGTCTTGCTGCTTTCCCTAGGGACGCTCCAATGGGGCTACGGTGATCTGTTTCATACTGGAGTAAGAAATGTCTTATTCTGAAACCATGGCCGACCTGATGCGCGCCGATCTGGGTGTCGAACCCGGCCTCTCCGAGAAGAAGATGTTCGGCGGGCTCTGCTTCCTGCTGCATGGCAACATGGTCTGCGGGGTCCACAAGGACGGCGCAATGTATCGCCCCGGCAAACCCCGCGAGGCGGAGGCGCTCGCCGCGGGCGCGCAGCCACTCAGCTTCACCGGCCGTCCGATGGGCGGGATGGTGGAACTGGATGCGGGCGGCTTTGAGGATGCTGATCTGCGTGCCAAACTGACGGAACTTTCGCTGGTCAACGCGGCCAGCCTGCCGCCGAAGGGTGCGCAGTCATGAACGCGTACTCCGTCATGTTCTCACGATGCGCTGGAAATGGCCGGGTCATTGCAGGGATTCCAGCCAGCCCATGCCGATCCGGGCGGGGGATTTCCGCCTATGTTGCCGCCCGGCTGGCTCGCGTCAAACTGGTGCTCCCACCATTGGAGGAGTACCCATGGACGACCTCAAGCAAAGCCAATACTATCCGCCGTCCCGCACCGGTTCCGGTAGCGGCTGGATCATCGGCGCGGTTATCGTGTTCATCCTACTGCTGCTCATCACCCTGCTCAGCCTCAGCGGCACACCGTCCGGTGACGGCGCGCAGGCCCCGGCTGATCCGGCAGCTGCATCCGGCACGGCACCGGCAACCGAGACCGAACCGGCTGCTCCGGCAACAACGGTCGACTAACAGCTTTCGCGACACACGCTTTGGCGGGCACCTGATGGTGCCCGCCCCGATAGCGGCTTTCGGAGCCGCGCTCTCACCAGAAATCCAATCTTACACCGCCCGTACCGCGATCCGGCACGGGTGCATCCGCGTTTGCGCTCCGGTCCCGGCGACCGGGGCCCACCAGGGAGGCTGTTCATGCTGATCCTTCATTGTCCCTATTGCGGCGTCGATGCCGAAGAAACGGAACTGCACGCGGGTGGCGAGGCGCATGTGAAGCGCTTTGGCCCCGGCTCTGACGACGATCAGTTCCACGACTATCTCTTCATGCGCGAGAACCCCAAGGGCGTGCATTTCGAACGCTGGCACCATTCCAACGGCTGCGGCAAGTGGTTCCATGCCGCCCGCTGCACGGCAACGCTGGAGGTGTTCGGCACCTATCCGGCGCAAACCACCGAGCCGCCGCAAGAGGTCCGCGACGCCATCACCGCCAAGCGACCCGGCTGGACCTGGAGGGAATTCTCCTGATGCCCAGCACATTCCACCTTATGACCTCCCTCTGCGAAAGGTCCGCATAAATGAGCATCCGTCTTTCGAAACTCGGCCGTCTGATCGACCGGACCAAACAGGTTACCTTCAGCTTCAATGGCACGACCATGCGGGGCTATGCGGGCGACACGCTGGCCTCGGCGCTGCTGGCCAATGACCAGATGATGATGGGCCGGTCGTTCAAATACCACCGCCCGCGCGGCGTCGTGGCGAGTGGGGCCGAAGAACCCAATGCGCTGGTTGGTCTGGGCGAGGGCAGCACGTTCGAGCCGAACCAGCGCGCCACTACGACCGAGCTGTTTGAGGGGCTGAAGGCGCAGTCGCAGAACCATTGGCCGAACCTCGATTTTGATATCGGTGCGGTGAACTCGCATCTGGCGCGGTTCCTGCCGGCGGGCTTTTACTACAAGATGTTCATCCACCCGCAGCCCTTCTGGAAACATGTCTACGAGCCGTTCATTCGCAAATCCGCAGGTCTGGGCAAAGCACCCGATGCCGAGACGCGCGATGCAGATACCTATGAGCATTTCTATGCCTTTGCCGATGTCGTGATCATCGGCGGCGGCGTGGCGGGTCTGCAGGCGGCCAAGGCAGCCGCGCTGACCGGTGTAAAGGTCCTGCTGGTCGAGCAAACCGCCCATTGGGGTGGGCGTGCGCCGGTCGATGGTGGAGGTATCAATAAAGAACCTGTGGATAAGTTCGTGGAACAAATCGTCTCTGAACTGGAGATGATGGAGAATGTCACCATGCGCCTGCGCTGCATGGGGGCAGGAATCTATGATCATGGCTATGCGCTGGCTTATGAGCGTCTGACGGACCACGCGCCGCAGGTTGCAGGCCCGCGTCACCGGTTGTGGCGCATCCGGGCCAAGCAGATCGTGACCGCCACCGGCGCGATCGAACGGCCTTTGTCTTTTGCTGGCAACGACGTGCCCGGCGTGATGCTGGCTTCGGCTATGCGCGACTATGTGGTGAACTGGGGCGTGACCCCCGGCGAGCAGGTGGTTGTGGCCACCAATAATGACGACGCCTACCGCACCGCGATCACCCTGAAAAACGCCGGCGTCGATGTGCTGCGTATCCTTGATACGCGCGCCTCTGGCGGCGGCGCTTTGGCGGATGAGGCGCGGGCGCTGGGCATCCGGGTCGATCCGGGCAAGGCCATCGCCAAGGTCTCGGGCGGCAAACGTGTTAAGAAAATCTCAATCTGCAACCAGGAGGGGATTGGCGGTGCGCGCGACGAGGTGGACTGCGACGCGGTTGCCATGTCCGGTGGCTGGTCGCCGGTTGTGCATCTGTGGTCTCATTGCGGCGGCAAGCTGATCTGGGATGAGGCGCAGGCCCATTTCCGCCCCGACCCCGACCGCCCGCCGCTGGGGGCGGATGGCGCGGGTTTCGTCAGAGCCGCGGGATCGGCCAATGGCGCGCTGGCGCTGGGCGGCGTGCTGAGCGATGCCAATGCGGCGGGTCTGGCCGCAGCAAGGGCGGCGGGCGGCAAGGCCAAACGGCCCAAGGCTCCGGTTGGCGACAGCACCGCCGAACTGCCGATGGAGCCGGTCTGGATGATGCCTGCAAATGCCGACACGCCGCTGCGGATGAAATCCTGGCTGGATTTCCAGAACGACGTAAAGGTCTCGGACGTGCAACTGGCCGCGCGCGAAGGCTATGAAAGCGTCGAACACACCAAGAGATATACCACGCTGGGTATGGCAACGGATCAGGGTAAATTAAGTAACATCAACGGCTTGGCGATTCTGGCTGACTCCTTGAACGCGGAAATTCCGCAGGTCGGCACCACCACGTTCCGCCCGCCCTATACCCCGATCTCAATGGGGGCCATTGGTGGCGAGGCGCGGGGCGAGGTGTTTCAGCCGATCCGCCGTACTCCGATGCATGACTGGCATGACCGAAACGGCGCCGACTGGGAGCCGGTCGGCCATTGGCGACGCCCGTATGCCTATCAGCACCCCGGCGAAAGCGTTGAGGCGGCAGTGAATCGCGAGGTGAAGAACACCCGCGAAAACCTTGGTTTGCTTGACGCTTCCACGCTGGGCAAGCTGATCGTCAAGGGCCCCGATGCGGGCCGCTTCCTCGATATGATGTACACCAACATGATGTCGACGCTGAAACCCGGTAAATGTCGCTATGGGCTGATGTGTTCCGAAAACGGGTTCCTGATCGATGACGGCGTGGTGGCGCGGATCGACGAGGACACCTGGCTGTGCCATACAACCACAGGAGGCGCCGAGCGCATTCACGGCCACATGGAAGAGTGGTTGCAGACCGAGTGGTGGGACTGGAAAGTCTATGTCGCCAACGTGACCGAGCAATATGCACAGGTGGCGGTTGTTGGCCCCAATGCGCGTAAAGCACTGGAAAAGCTGGGCGGCATGGATGTCAGCAAAGAGGCGCTGCCGTTCATGGAGTGGCGCGACGGTCAGATCGGTGGCTTCGACTGCCGGGCCTACCGCATCTCTTTCTCGGGTGAGTTGAGCTATGAAATCGCGGTGCCCGCCTCACAGGGGCGGGCCTTCTGGGATGCGTTGATGGAGGCCGGGAAAGAGTTCGGGGTGTTTCCTTATGGCACCGAATGCCTGCACATCCTGCGCGCCGAAAAAGGCTTCATCATGATCGGGGACGAGACCGACGGCACCGTGATCCCGCAGGACCTTGGCCTGCACTGGGCGCTGTCGAAAAAGAAAGAGGATTTCCTGGGCAAGCGCGCGCAGCAGCGCAGCCACATGGCCGACCCGGATCGCTGGAAACTGGTCGGTCTTGAGACTGTGGATGGTTCGGTTCTGCCTGACGGAGCCTATGCGGTGGGCGAGGGCACCAACGCCAACGGGCAGCGCAACATGATCGGGCGGGTCACCTCGACCTATTACTCGGCCAATCTGGATCGCGGCATCGCCATGGGCTTGGTAAAGCACGGTCCGGACCGGATGGGTGAGGTGATCGAGATCCCCGGAACCGATGGCAAGAGTTACAAGGCCAAGATCGTTGATCCGGCCTTTTTCGACAAGGACGGGGAGAAGCAGAATGTCTGAACCCATCAGCGCATTAAACGGCGCCCGCACCGAGGGCATCGCCACCATCGAAGAGTTGGGCCTGCAAGGCATGATCACCCTGCGAGGCGATCTGGACAACAAGGGGCTGGCCAAGGCCGCGACCGGGGCGACGAACCAAAAGATGCCCGGCCAGCGACAGGCCAGCGTCTCGGGTGACAGCGGGCTGTGCTGGATGTCGCCCGATGAGCTTCTGGTTCTTGTGCCTTATGCCGAGGTCGAGGCCAAACTCGCCGAGATGGTCAAGACGCTTGGGTCGAGCCACGCGCTGGCGGTCAACGTCTCGGATGCCCGCGCGGTGTTCCGGGTCTCAGGCGATTACGCCCGCGAAGTGCTGGCGAAACTGGCTCCGGTCGATCTGAGCAAAGAGGCGTTCAAACCCGGCGACTTCCGCCGTACCCGCCTGGCACAGGTCGCAGCCGCGTTCTGGATGGAGGAGGATGGCTCTTTCCGGGTTGTCTGCTTTAGGTCCGTAGCAGGTTACGTGTTCAACCTGTTAAAGGTAGCCGCACAGCCGGGTTCAGAAGTTGGTGCTTTCTGAACCCTCATACCGCTACATGACAGCAATCATTGATTTTATGAAATTGGGTTGAATCTCCAATCCATTCCTGTTTTTTGCTGATGCAAACAGGAGTAGATCGAATATGAAGAAACTTTCCTTAGCCGCGATCGGTGTTATAGCAGTTTGCGGTGCGGCAAATGCTGGTGAGAAAATCTACGATTGCGAGCTCAGTAGCAACGAAAAATACGGCTGGATTCCTGATCAAATGATATTTTTGGTCAACGAGGACGACCAGTCGGTTACGGTAGCTGATCCAATCATACACAATACGGTTGGCGGCCCGATTTCCGCTACTGTTCGGTCGGTAAAGGATGGAAAATACAAGCTGAAATGGACGTTGAGAAACCTGAAGGCGCGTAGGGGGTCGCTAACGGGTAACTATCAAGCGACCCTCGATACGACGAAAGGTTATGTCAGGGCGCGCGCGAACCTCTCTGGTCTGGACAACCGACCGAGCGGGCAAGGAGCTTGCAAAATCTCCAACGCGAAATAAGTGCGCTACAAGCCGCCGATGAGTTTCTTTATGGCGGGAGGCTTTGCCCCTTTTGCCCTCTCTCGGCGTCCACTGACAGCCGAAAACCAACGAGGCTAGGGCAGAAATGTGCGACCTTACAAGTACGCTAGAAGAACCGAGTTTGTTTTATCATCCGCTCTTGACCTGCGGGCACCATCGCCGCATGTAACCGGGGGAAACGCAACATTCATTTTCAACAGGGGTCCACGATGGCTTTTGAACTTCCTGATCTTCCTTACGCACATGACGCTCTGGCATCGAAGGGTATGTCAGCGGAAACGCTGGAATATCACCACGACCTGCACCACAAGGCCTATGTCGACAATGGCAACAAGTTGATCGCGGGCACCGAATGGGACGGCAAGTCACTGGAAGAGATCATCACCGGCACCTATGACGCGGGTGCCGTGGCGCAGAATGGTATCTTCAACAACATCAGCCAGCTCTGGAACCACAACCAGTTCTGGGAGATGATGGGGCCGGGCGACAACACGATGCCGGGTGAATTGGAAAAAGCCCTGACCGAAAGCTTCGGCTCGGTTGACGAGTTCAAGTCACAGTTCAGCGCCGCCGGTGCTGGTCAGTTCGGTTCGGGCTGGGCCTGGCTGGTCAAGAATGCCGATGGCTCGCTGGCCGTGACCAAGACCGAGAACGGGGTGAACCCGCTCTGCTTCGGTCAGACCGCGCTGCTGGGCTGCGATGTGTGGGAGCACAGCTATTACATCGACTTCCGCAACAAGCGTCCTGCCTACCTGTCGAACTTCCTCGACAGTCTGGTGAACTGGGAAAACGTCGCCAGCCGGATGTAATCGGTTGAAACGAAGAAAACTACTGAAAGGCCTGCTGGCGCGAAAGCGAGCAGGCCTTTTTCGTGCCGGCTACGAGTTTTTTCTTGAACCATCCTTAAGTTTGCGTGTTCGAAAATGGCACGTCCGGCGGGAGGACTGGCCAGTTCCGCCGCTTCGTATCGCGGTTGTGTCTGATCTGCACGCGGGCGAACCTTTTGTCGGACTGAAGAGGATCGAACGGATCGTACGGCGTACAAATGCGATCGCACCGGACCTAGTACTGCTGTTGGGCGATTTTGCCCGAGGCCACAAGTTTGAGACCCGTGAGGTAAAAATTGACGATATCGCACCCGTATTGGCGCAGCTAGAGGCACCTCAGGGGGTTTATGCGGTTTTGGGTAACCATGATTGGTGGGCAGACCGAGCTGCTCAACGGCGCAAAAGCGGGCCGAACATCTATGGCGAAGCGCTTGAGCGCAACGGGATACCGGTGCTTTCGAACTCTGCCCTAAAGTTGCAAAGTGCCGGTATCTGGCTTGCCGGGCTTGAGGTCCAGCGGGCTATCCTGCGTGGATTGCGAAGGTGTCACGGATTGGATGATCTGCCCGCGACCCTGGCGCAAATCACTGATGATGCACCGGTGGTGATGATGGCACACGAACCGGACGCGTTTCCCGAGATGCCCAAACAGGTTGCACTGACTCTGTCGGGTCATACTCATGGCGGGCAAATAAGGGTCTTCGGGTGGGCCCCTTTCGTTCCTTCGCGTTTTGGGAACCAATATGCATATGGGCATGTGCGCGAGAATGGGCGCGACCTAGTTGTGTCTGGCGGTATCGGTTGCTCGATTCTACCCGTGCGATTGGGAGTGGTACCAGAGATCACCGTGATCGAGCTGTCCGCTTGACCGCAGGCGATGCGCATGACACCGGTGGCGGTGGAGGGGCCGATGACCGAAACTGCCAAAGGCATCGCCGCGATGATTGTGGCCTGCACGATCTGGGGCCTGTCGCCGCTGTTCTACAGGCAGCTCGATATGGTGCCCCCGCTGGAGCTTTTGTCGCATCGGGCTGTCTGGTCAATTGTCTTCTTTGCCGCGGTGCTCGCGCTGCAGGGCAGGCTGCGCGAAATCCCCGACGCCTATAAAGGTCGGCAGGCGGCCAAACTGTTGCTGGCGGGGCTGATGATTTCACTGAATTGGCTGGTCTTCCTTGTCTCGGTCCAGATCGGCAAGGTAACCGAGGCGTCGTTGGGGTATTACATCTTTCCGCTCTGTGCAGTGTTGGCCGGTCGCTTCTGGTTCGGTGAAAGGCTCTCCCGCGCGCAAGGGGTTGCGATCGGCTTTGCCGCGCTGGCGGTTTTGGTGCTGAGTTTCGGGGCGGGCGTGCCTCCCTGGGTCGCTTTGATGATCGGGACGGCCTTTGCGCTTTACGGGGTGATAAAGAAGGGTTTGCGGCTGGGACCGGTCCTGTCGGTGACCTGCGAGATCCTGATCCTGCTGCCGCTGTGGTTGGCGATCCTGGCCTATGCAGGCTGGGCGGGGGATGGCATGTTCGGACGTGATGCGTGGGTCACGGTATTACTGGTCCTGTCCGGGCCGGTGACGGCGGTGCCCTTGATCCTGTTCAGCTATGCCGCGCAACGGACCAAGATGTCGACCATGGGTGTGCTGCAATATATCAACCCATCGATGCAATTCATCTGTGCGGTTGTTGTCTTTGGCGAGCCGTTCACCTTCTGGCATGTGCTTGCCTTTTTGCTGACCTGGCTGGCGGTGCTGGTGTTTTCCGTCAGTTCCCTGTCAGCGGCGAGGCGGCACCGGGCGCAGGGTTGATCCAAAATAACCGCGCCCCCGTCGGAGGAAGGACGGAGGCGCGGCGGTGCCGGGGGAGCGAGAGGAGGGGTTCGATTTACTGTTTCAGAACAGTGACGGATTTGGTCACCGGCTGCTGGGTTGTCTCGGGAAATGTAAGCGGCTTTGCGATCCCATCGACCGAAAATCCAAACGCCATCACGGGTGCTGCGGCGGTTGTCAGGATCAGTGCTGCTGCAATCAAAAGGGGTTTCATCGTCTTCTCCAATCTGAACTGTTCGGTTCATATCACTTGATCTAAACAGGTCAGTTCAGTTTTCAAGAGCCGCTGAACCGAATAGTTCACTTTTTTCAAAAAAGCCGACTCAACCCCCGACTCCCAAGCCGAAGACCGAGGGTAAAACCTGTGGTTGAATTGACGTGAAAGGTGGCGCTGGATCGGCGTCAAAAGGCCCCGCTCAGGCGGGTCCTTCTGAGACGATCACCAGTGGCCGGAATTCCTGATCGTCATCCGGGTGAGGAACATCCTTGCGCAAGCCGGCAAACCCGGCAGCACCGGAGGGGGAGGTAGCGAGGCCCATCGCACCCATGGCGTCCGAGGCTGCGCGGCCTTCCTCCTCGGACAGCGTCTCATAGCGCGCGCCGCAGCGCTCTAGAACGTGCCAGGCGACAATCGAGGGTTCTTTGCAGTCCAGCCGACCCATATTTGATTCCGGCCCATCCGCGCGGGTGGGCTGCCCGGCAAGGTGGCTGGCTTTGAGACAGGGCGCGGCCTCGGGCTCCACGGTGATCAACTCGGGCTGCTCCGCCCAGTTCAGGCGGATCATATGCGCCACCGCGGCAGCGAGTCCGCCAACGCCCGCCTGCAGATACACATGGGTCGGCCAGTTGCCAGAGGTCTCGAACTCCCGGCGCAGTTCCTCGGCAATGACGCAATAGCCTTCCATGACCAGCTTGGGGATTTCGGTGTAGCCTGGCCATGTACCATCGGCCAGAAGGATCGCGCCGCTGGTATTGGCATCAGCGATGGCTGCGGCGACACTCTCGTCATAGACCTCGCCCGAGCGCACGACCTCGGCCCCCAGCGCCCGCAGCCGGTCGGCAAAGCCTTCGGGCACGGTATTGGCAAGATGAACCCGCGCCTTCGCCCCCATGGCCTGCGCGCCCGCCGCAACGCCCATACCATGATTGCCCGCGCTGGCGCAGACAAAGCTGAGGCTGCCGGCAAAGGCGCGGATGTCCGCGGCGCGCATGCGATCTGGCGTCAGGACCTCGCCGGTTCGGGTCAGCCATTCCGCCTCGATGATCCGGGCCACTGCATAAGGTGCGCCAAGCGCCTTGAATGCGCCCAGCCCCATCCGACCGGTTTCGTCCTTGGCCAGAATCTCCTGTCCGTCCGGCCCCTGCAGGCGCAGTAGGGGCGAGGTGGAATAGGCGTCCTGGCTGCTAAAAAAGCGTTGGGCGCGTTCAAAGTCCGGGGCAAAGTGAATGCTGTCGGTGTGTTTCATCCTATTAGGGTTACACCATCGTTGTGATCCGTATTTTCACGATGTAGCATTCACGCAATTACTTTTCTCCTTCGAGGACATACTGGCGAGGCGAAATTGCATGACCACAGAGATCGACGATTCTGATCGGATCATCCTTCAGGCGATTCAGGAAGACCGCCGAATCGGCCTAGATGCGCTGGCTGACAGATGCGGATTATCGGTGCCCTCGGTGCAGCGCCGCCTGAAACGGCTCAAGGACACGGGCGTCATTCAGCGCGAGGTTGCGATCCTCAACCCGTCCAGTTTCGACTACAAGATGACCTTTATTGTCCTGGTCGAGCTTGAGAGGGAGTCGCTCCAACAGCTTGATCTGTTTCGCAAACGGGTCAGGGCAGAGCCGCAGGTTCAGCAATGCTACTACGTAACGGGGGATGCGGATTTCATTCTGGTTTGCACGGCACAGGACATGCAGGATTTCGAGGCGTTGACCCACCGGTTGTTCTTTGAAAATTCCAACGTTCGCCGGTTCAGAACATCCGTCGCGATGGAGAGGACCAAAGTAGGCTTGTCTATTCCGGTCTGAATGATGCCGCGCTGGCCTGCGGTCCTGAATCAGTCAACATACATGCGGGTTTTTGAGTGGCATGTGAAAATTAAAATCGCAAATTCGGCCATTCGCGAAAAATTTCATCGCCGTCTTCCGCCATTAGTATGCCACAAGGCGATCCGTTCATCGTAGCATACAGCACCTTCATCCATGCCGTGACGCCATGACCGATTTTCACACTCGCCTGATCCAACAGCGCCGCGACTTACACCGCAACCCCGAACTCGGATTTCAGGAGGCGCGAACAAAATCCATTGTCGCGCAATCCCTGCGCAACCTCGGGATCGGTACGCATGAAGGCAGAGGTGTTGTCGGGGTATTGCGGATGGGCCAGGGCAATCGCGCCATCGGGCTGCGTGCGGATATGGATGCGCTGCCAATCACCGAAACCTCCGCCCATGGCTATCCTTCGCAGACCCCCGGTGTCATGCACGCCTGTGGCCATGACGGTCATATGACGATGCTGCTGGGCGCCGCCGAACGGCTGGCGGTTGAAGGCGGGTTCGATGGCACCGTGGTTTTTCTGTTCCAGCCCAACGAAGAGCATGGGTTGGGCGCGCAGGCCATGATCGACGAAGGCGTGCTGGAGAGATTTCCGATTGACGAGGTCTATGCCATCCACAATCTGCCCGGCGCGCCGGTGGGACAGGTCTCGACCCGCTCTGGCATCATCTGCAACAGCGAGACATTGTTCGAGATCACCCTTCACGGGCAGGGCGGGCACGCCTCGATGCCGCAGGCCGGGGTGGATGCGATCACCGTTGGCGCGGAACTGGTGCTGGCGTTGCAGACCATCGTGGCCCGCAAGCTGGCACCGGGGGCGGGCGCGGTTGTCTCAGTCACCGAGTTTCTGAGCGACGGGCAGCGCAACGTTCTGCCCGGCAAGGCCGTGCTCAAAGGCGATTTCCGGGCGCGGTCTCCGCAGGATCGGGCCGCCATCGAAACGCATATGCGCCGGATCGCCGAGGGCATCGCTGCGGCGCACGGCATTCAGGCGAGGGTGACCTTCAACACCGAGTTCATCGAAACCATCAATGCCGACGGGCCGACCCAAGCGGTCTATCGCGCCGCTGACGCTGCGGGGTGCGATCTGATCCGCAACCGCGCACCGATGAGCTTTTCCGAGGATTTCGCCCATCTCTGCGCCGCCGTTCCCGGCTGCTTCCTGCTGCTGGGCAATGGTGAGGAGGGGGCAAATGGCCAGCCGCTGCACGCCTCGGACTATGATTTCAACGACGATCTGCTGCCCATCGGGGCAGAGTTCTGGGTGCAACTGGTGCGAGACCGGTTGCCGCAGCACAAGGAACAAGCCTGATGGCAGCCCCGGATCGTGGCTTTCCCGAGGTCGAGTTCGCGGCGCGGACCAAGCGCGCGCAGGCTCTTATGGCGAGGACCGGCATGGCCGGTCTGCTGCTGATGACAGAGGCCGAGCTGCGCTATTTCAGCGGCTTTCACACGCTGTTCTGGCAAAGCCCGACCCGGCCCTGGTTCCTGTTCGTGCCAGCAAGCGGAAAGCCGATTGCGATCATCCCCGAAATCGGGGCGGAACTGATGCGCGGCACATGGATCGGCGATATCCGCACCTGGAGCGCCCCCGCGCCGGATGATGACGGTATCAGCCTGCTCACCGACCTGCTGACCCCGCTCGCACAAAATGGCGAGGCGATCGGCATCCTGAAAGGGCACGAGACCGCGCTGCGCATGCCGCTGGGTGATTATGAACGTTTGATGCGGGGGCTGACCGGGTTGCGCGTGACCGACTGCACCGGGTTGATCCGCGCCTTGCGCATGGTGAAATCCGAGGCCGAGATCGAAAAACTGGCCCATATCTGTGCCATCGGCTCGCGCACGTTTTCCCGCGTCCCCGAGCTTGCCCGCCAAGGCCTGCCGTTGGAGGATTTGTTCCGGGCCTTCCGGCGCGAGGCGCTGGCGCAGGGGGCAGATGACGTGCCCTATCTGGTCGGCGGTGCAGATACCGGTGGCTATCGCGATGTCATCTCACCCCCCTCGCGCCGTCCCTTGGCGCCGGGCGATATCCTGATGCTGGATACCGGGGCCAATTGGGACGGGTATTTCTGCGATTTTGACCGCAACTTTGCCATTGGCGTGGCCGACAGCGCCTCGCAGCGCGCCTATGAGGTGCTCTGGCGCGCGACCGAGGCCGGTATTACCGCCGCGCGCCCCGGCACCACCTGTCGAGCGTTGTTTCAGGTGATGCAGAATGTGATCGCGGAACTGGACGATCAGGGCGGCGATGTCGGGCGATTGGGGCATGGGTTGGGGATGCAACTGACCGAATGGCCCTCCCACGCCGCGTTTGACGACACCGAGATTACCGAGAATATGGTGCTGACGCTGGAACCCTCGCTCAGCTACGGCGATGGCCGGATCATGGTGCATGAAGAGAATATCGTGATACGTGCGGATGGCGCGCAGCTTTTGTCCGAGCGCGCCGCGCCAGACCTTCCGATCATATGAGGTAGGGCATGAAACTGGATTACGACACGGACCAAGGCATCGGAACACGCGCCACGCTGGGTGTGATCGTGCTGGAAACCGACGAGACGATCGAGGCCGAGTTTGCGCGGATCATGGCTTTGCGGGGGATTGCGCTCTATCATAGCCGCATTCCTATGGTCCCTGAAATCCGGCCCGATACGCTGGCCCGGATGGAAGATGATCTGCCCGCCTCGGCGCGGCTCTTTCCGCAGTCGCTGGATTTCGATGTCATCGGATATGGCTGCACCTCTGCCTCGACCGTGATCGGATCGGACAATGTGGCCCGCGCAATCCAATCGGTATTTCCCGATGCCAAGGTGAGCGACCCGCTCGCCGCCGTTATCGCCGCCGCGCAGGCGCTTCAGGTGAAACGGTTGGGCTTCATTACGCCTTACGTGCCCGAAGTCTCTGGCCGGATGCGGCAGAAACTGGAAGAGGCCGGGTTCGAGATCGCCGGGTTTGGCTCATTCGAGGAAGGCGATGATCGGGTTGTCGCCCGCATCACCGAGGCTTCGATTACAGCGGCGGCGATGCAGGTCGCCGCCACAGCCCTTTGCGATGCCATCGTGATTTCCTGCACCAACCTGCGCTGCCTGAGGGTCATTGACGAGATCGAGGCCACGACCGGCTTGCCCGTGATCACCAGCAATCAGGCGCTTGCCTGGCACATGCTGCGGCTTGCGAATGTCGGGGATGCTCTGCCGATCCTGGGCCAGCTTGGTCACCAGTAGAGCGGGCGCGTTCACTTGATGTTGTCGTAGGAACGGGCGCACATGCGGGCGACCCTCAAGTCAGGGCCGCCCGCTGTAGTGTCTTACTCTGCGGCGACGGTGTGCTTCTCACGCAACCCGTCACGATAGAGCGCTTTGGCAAGGGCAATGCACATCAGACCCATCACCATGGTAAAGGGCAGCGCGCCGATGATCATCGCGTTGCGCAAGGCATCCATCGGGTTGTTTTCGCCCGCTGCCAGGATCAGCGCTCCGATCACGGCGGTCAGGATGCAACCCCAGATGATCTTGTGCTTGTTGCCGACCTTCTGATCGCCACCCGACATGATCGTATTCATCACCAGAATGCCGGAATCCGCCGAGGTGACCAGGAAGGTCATGATCAGCACGACGCACATCACGGTGATGCCCGAAAGCAGACCGCCCGTGATCATCTCTTGCAGGGTCACGAACAGCTTGGCCGTGTTCGAGGCGCCGATGATGGCGCCCTCGGCGGTGCCGTTCAGCTCAAGATCGATCGCGGTGCCGCCCAGGATGGTCATCCAGGCAAAGCAGACCAACGCCGGAGCAAAAACGCATCCGATGATGAATTCGCGCACCGAACGCCCCTTGGAGATACGCGCCAGGAACAGACCGACAAAGGGCGAGAATGCGATCCACCAGGCCCAGTAGAAGGTGGTCCAACCGGCCTGCCAGCCAAACTGACGTCCTTGCTCGCCGGCCGCATAGGTGGCGGTCAGAACATCGTCGGGCAGCGCGGCGGCGTCGCCTTCGAGGCCCGATTTGAACGCATCGAACGACCCCCACGCATTGGTTGCACCACTGTAAAGCGCGTCAGCCATCGGGGCGGCCTCGGCTGGCAAAGCCGATGCAAAGGCGGCCTCTGACTGCGGGCTATAGGCGCTGAAGCTGAGCGAGACGAAATGCAGGATATAGTCCACAAATGCGGTTGCGTAGCTGGTCATCGCAAACAGGAACGACCCGAAGACGACGAAGACCAAGAGCAGGATCAGTGACAGCACAAGGTTGAGGTTCGACAGGTATTTCACACCCCGACCGACGCCAGACACCGCCGAAATGATCGACAGCCCCATAATGACAACCAGCCCCGAAATCAGGCCAACCGTGCTGGGTTCGGGCGTTTCACCCGTCAGGTCCATCATCCACTCCATACCTGAGATGGCATAGAGGCCGTCAATGAATTGCGAGACGCCATAGCCGATGGTCACCGACACGCCCAGAATGGTCGCAACCACCCCGAGAACGTCGACCACATGCCCCAGGAACCCGTTCATCAACCGGCCAAAGAGTGGTGTCAGCGCCGTCCGGATGGTCAGCGGCATGTTGCGCGTATAGGCGTAGTAAGCCAGCGACAGCCCCGTGACCACGTAGATCGCCCAGGCGTGAAAGCCGTAATGCAGGAAGGTATAGCGATATCCCGATTGCAGGGCGGCCTCGGTATTGGCCTCCACTGCACCGGACAGAACCACCGGGTTCGATCCCCAAAGGCCGAGAGGCTCGGCGGTGGCAAACACCATCAAGCCGACACCCAGGCCCGCGCCGAACATCATGGAGAACCAGGAGAAATCCGAGAATTCAGGCTTTTCGCCCTCCGGGCCCATGACCCGCCTGCCGGTACTTGGAATGATGGCCACCACGACCAGAAAGAAGATGAAGAAGCCAACAATAACGATATAAAACGCGTTGAAGTCTTCCAGCAGTCTCCAGTTAAGGCTGCCCAGAACGCCATTTGCATTGGCGGGCCAGACCAGAGCCCAGATCACCAAGCCGACCATGATCGCCTTGCTGAGTAAGGCGATCTCCAGACTGTGCCCCTCATAGAATCCGCTTGCAGATCTCTTGATCTGCAAGTCGGTAAACGGTTGTTTCACTGACATGTGTTTCCTCCCTGTTCGCACGTGTCCTGATTTGCCGGGAATGTTTGTTGCCGCGCGGGGTCTCCCGGTTATCCGTCGCGCTGTTGTTCTTGCAGTAAGGCGTCTATCCTGTTCAGCGTGGCCAAATTCACGGCAACCCCATCTTTTTGGGCCGCCAGCCGTTTGGCGCGGCGACCGTCACCCGGCAAATGTGCCCCGTCCTGAAAGCGGATCGCTTCGACAAGATCGGCAATACCGGTCGCAAAAACGTCACCGGCGGTCGCAGACGGGTCAATTGCGATGAAACACTGCCCGGTTCTGGGCGGGCCGCCCGCAGTTCCCGAGAAGGGCGAGGCGTGAATGCCCAGCGTTGCGCCGGTCAGCGCGGCGGCCATGACCTCGGTCAGCAGGGCGATGCCCACGCCTTTGTAGCCGCCCGATGGGGCCATCGACCCTTTCAGGCCCACATTGGGGTCAGTCGTCGGGTTGCCATCGCTATCCAGCGCCCATCCCACCGGGATCGGCTTGCCTTCGCGCGCGTGTTTCATCACCTCGCTTTTTGCAATGGTGCTGGCGCTCTGGTCGATCAGCAGGTCGGGCTGACCATCGCTGCCGGGCACTGCAAGTGAGAAAGGATTGGTGCCGACCACCGGTTTGGAGCCGCCCGAGGGCGCGATAGAGGCAGGCGCGTTGGTAAAGCCGATCCCCACCAGCCCGGCTTGTGCCAGACGGTAGGTGTGATAGCCTAGGACCCCGCAATTATAGCTGTTCTTGATCGACAGAACCGCCACGCCCTGCGCGCGCGCCGCAGTGATCAGCGGCTCGAACCCCAGATCGATCGCGGAATGAGCAAAACCGGTGGCGGCATCGACGGCCACCACGCCGGGGCGGGGCGTTGACAGGGTGGGGATCGCCTGCCCATCAACCTTGCCGCATTGCACATGCTCGCAATAGATCGGGATATAGGCCAGCCCGTGGCTGGCCACCCCGTCGGCCTCGGTGGCGGCGGTGGCCACGGCCAGTGGTCGTGCGTTGGCCTCCGAGGTTCCAGCAGCGACCAAAGCGTCAAAAGACAGCGCCTCGATCTCGGACAGCGAGAGTGTCTTGGTTTGCGTCACGTGGGTGTCTCCTCAATCATTGTCGGACAGACCGGCGCCAGCGCCCAGCAGCCGCGATTCCTCGGTGGCCGGGGCGTAGGTGAGGTGCGCGAAGCGGCTCAGCAGCGCGTGGGTCTCGGGGGCAGGGGTGGCGCGAGTGTGGTGCGGACGAAGCTGCAACAGCGCGCCACCAAGCTCTATGCGCAGATGCTCTGCGTGATCCGGGGCCTCCTGCGGCATGCTTAGCGCGGTGCCGTCGGTCACCGCTGCCCAACTCCCGCTGGTGACTGTCACAGGGCGTTCGAGCCTGCGCGCGACTTGCGCGGCGAAGGGCAGGATCAGCAAAGGCTGCGCAAGCTGCCGCATCTCGATGGGACCTTGCACCAAACGCCCGGCGCAGTCCGACAGGGTCACCCCGGCGATCAGCGGGCAGAGCGTGGTTTCGCATCGCCAGGGTCCGTCCAGGCTCTGGGGCGTATGGTCGTGCAAAGACGCGGCAAACTCCTGTTGCAGCAAAGCGGCAAGAACGGCCCCGCCATCCAACCCCCGCGCGCAAAGCCAGCGGGTCGCCTTGGCGGCATCTTCGGCCAGTCCCCAGCTATAGAGGCCGCCGCGCGTTGCACGCTTGGCGGTAGCCTCCATCTCGTTCAGCGACAGGTTCATCCCGTACCCTCTGGATAGACCCACAGATCGGCGTTCTCTGTCGTCAGGTCCTCGGGATAGGGCGCGCCCGCATACATGCAGATCCGCACCCATCGGTCTGAGCGGGGATCGAAATGGGTCGCGCCAAAGAAGGACAGTTTGGCGCGCAGCATGTCGATGGGCAGCACCGTCGCGCTGATCGTGTTGTCCTGCACCTCGCTATAAGGTGCGATCCGGCTCATTTGCAGGCGCCGGATCGTGTGGCGATGCTCGGGGTGGCGCAGCAGGAATTCCGCGATGGGTCGATCGTCACCCTGATCTGCAAGCGCACGGTGCGCCGCCGCTGCATCCCGCGCCGGGGCGAGGGGTTGTTCATATTCGGCGATGGGCTCCTCGAACCGCTCACCCATGCGCGGTTCAAGCTTTTCTTCCGAGACATACCAGGCCCGCGCGCAATGCTCCGGCGCCTCCCAGTCGAGCGACAGCGCCCAACCGAAGCGGTCTTCGATCAGCGCGCGCACCTCTTTGATCTGCATCGCGCCATCAATCACGAAGGCATCCGAGTTACTGTCAGCCATGCAACTGGCCAGACCATCCACCTCATCCGCGTAAGGCTCAAGGATCAGCGAGGCGACCAGTTCCTGGCCTTCCTCGCTCAGCGCGGTTTCCGACCAGCGCACCAGCCGGTCCCAGGGGTAATCCAGCAACAGGGCCTCTTGCTGAACATGCGCTTCAAGCGCGCGCATGTCCGAGGTCAGGTGCGCCAGCTTTTCGATCTGGATCGGGTGCTGGGATTGCCATCGCGCGATGGACACTGCGCTGCGTTTCAGGATCGCGCGGAAAATATCGACCTCGGCCTGCGTGGCGGTTTGGTGGCTGCGGACCCGTGCAATCGCCTCTTCGCGAGCCATGATCCAGTTGTTGAACAGGATCGGGTGGTTGATGATGAAAGGCGCCATGCCCAGCCCGGTGGAATTGCCGATCCCCAATTGCCGGGCAATTGCCGGATCAAGCCGCACGGCCTGATCACCGCCTTTGACCCGCGCCATATGTTCGACAAGGTCGCGCACAAAGGTGCGCGTCAGATAGACCGACAGCATCTCGGCCTGAAACGGCACCTGCAATTCTTCGCGATCCGCGATCACTTCGCGATCCGCCGCGCCCAATTTGCCCGAGCCATAGACCGCCGTGGTGCGCATCAGGTAACCCACGGCATCGATCCGGTCCTGATCGGGTTGCCGACCCGATGCCAGCGTATCTACAAAATGCGCCCAGAGTCGCACCGAACGGTTGGCGCGCGAGACCGAGATTTCCCTTTCGCTGACCCGACCCGCCTCTTGCAGGGGAACGTTCCGGGACAGCCGTTCAATGTCCTGTTCCGTAGGCACCCCGTCAAACAGCGTAAATGTGGTATCCCACGCCGTTGCGATTACCCGGTCCGAGCGCATCTCGGGCGGCAGGTCATGGGCAAAGGCCACCAGAGAATAGGCACGTTCCGGCCCCTGCGCCGTATAAACAGCGTGGCCTACTCCCTTGTCATCAATCGCAAAAACCGGACGCGTGAACGTCCAGCCATCCCGAGCCATGCGCCGCGTCAGCACCCGCATGAAGCTCAGCCGGCATTGATGCAGCGAACCAAGACGGGACAGGCGCATCACCTGTTCCGGGGCCCTGCGTGGGATGTAGGTCGGCGCGACTGAGCCCATCAAACGCATCTCTTTGGCGTGAAATTTTCCGAGAAGAACCTGTACCAGTTCCCCCCCATGATCCCTGCGACCTCATCCTCGCTCAGACCGGTTGCGCGCAGGCCAGCCTCGATATTGCCGAAGTCCCGGTTGTCAGTGAACCAGCCGGGCATCGGCGGAAAACCGGGGGCGGAGGCCGAGCCTTCGCCATAGTCGATCTCCTTGGTCCAGCGCCCGACTCGCATCCATTCGACCACGCTGTCGGGCTGGTCCTGGCACAGGTCGGTGCCGATCCCCAGATGCTCGGTGCCATAGGTTTCAGCCGTGCGCGCGATCATCTCGCAGAAACTGCCCAGCGTGCAGGCGGATTTGTCCTTCAGATGATGGGGATAGACCGAAAACCCCATCATGCCGCCATTTTCCGTCACCGCCCGGATCACCGCGTCGCGCTTGTTGCGCAGGGCGGGCGACCAGTCATGCGGGTTGGCATGGGTGATGGCGATGGGACGTTCCGAGATCTCTGCCGCCTCGATGGTGGAACGGTCGGCGGAATGGCTCATATCCACCACCAGACCGACACGGTTCATCTCTTTGATGACCTGTTTGCCCATGCGGGTGATGCCGGTATCCTCGGCCTCGTAGCAGCCTGTGGCCAGCAGGGACTGGTTATTATAGGTCAGCTGCATGAAGCGCGCACCGAGGTCGTGCAGGATTTCGACCAGCCCGATATCATCTTCGATGGGCGACGGGTTCTGGAAGCCGAAGAACACCGCCGTTCGGCCCGTTTTGCGCGCCCTGTCTATATCGCTGGCCCAACGGCCTTTCATGATCAGGTCGGGATATTGCTCGAACCAGCGGTTCCACTTTTCAAAATTCAGAACCGTTTCGCGGAAATTCTCGTGGTAGGAGATGGTGACATGGATCGCGTCCACATCCCCTTCGCGCAATTGCCGGAAAATCTTTTCCGACCAGTTGGCATATTGCAGGCCGTCGATACGCATCAGACCGGCGTTCCGGCGCTGATATAGGCGGTCTTGACGGTGGTGTAGAACTCTGCCGCCGCCTTACCCTGTTCGCGCGGACCGTAAGAGCTGTCGCCGCGCCCGCCGAATGGCACGTGATAGTCGGTGCCTGCGGTCGGCAGGTTCACGGTGACCACGCCGGTGCGCGCATTGCGGCGGAAATGGGTGGCGCGGGCGAGGCTTTGGGTGACGATGCCCGAGGTCAGGCCAAAGTTGGTATCGTTGACGACGCTCAAGGCCTCGTCATAGCTGGCAACCTTGATGACGCTGGTCAGCGGCGCAAACATTTCTTCGCGGTTGATGCGCATGTCGTTGGTGGTGTTCAGGAACACGCCGGGCGACATGTAGAATCCCTCATGCGGCATCTCCAAGCGCTGACCACCGCAGGCCAGTTCGGCGCCCTCCGACTTGCCCAGATCGACATAGTCGAGGTTTTCCTGCAACTGCTGCTCGCTAACAATGGGCCCCATCTGCACGCCGTCTTCCAGCGCGTGGCCCACTTTCATCGCCTGCGCCCCCGCGACGAGTTTTTCGACAAAGGTATCATGCACGGCAGCATGGACCACGAGGCGCGAGGAGGCGGTGCATTTCTGACCCGAGCCGCCAAACGCGCCGCCAAGCGCCAGCGTCACCGCCAGATCGAGATCGGCATCGTCCATCACGGCCAGCGCGTTTTTCGACCCCATCTCCATCTGCACCTTGGTCAGGTTCTGGATCGCGGCTGCGGCAATGCCCTTGCCCACCGGCACCGACCCGGTAAAGGAAATCGCGTTGACCTTGGGGCTTTCCACCAGACGCTGACCGACCGAGCGGCCCGAGCCCATCACGAGGCTGAACAGGCCTTTGGGGATGTCCTGACGGTCGATGATCTCGGCCAGAGCCACGGCAGAGGCCGGGGTGACATTGGCGGGTTTCCAGACCACCGCGTTGCCATAACAGAGCGCCGGCGCGATTTTCCACGAGGCGGTTGCGGTGGGAAAGTTCCAGGGGCTGATGATGGCCACAACGCCGACCGGCTCGCGGCGCACATCGATCTCGACTCCATCCCGCACACTGTCGGCGTTTTCGCCCAACTGGCGCAGACATTCGGCGGCGTAATAGGTAAAGAACTGCCCGGCGCGATAAACCTCGCCCTTGCCCTCAGCCAGCGGCTTGCCTTCTTCGCGGCTGAGCAGGGTGCCAAGCTCTTCGGCCCGCGTCATCAGTTCAGTGCCGATCGCCATCAGCACGGCCTGCTTGCGTTCCATCCCGTAGGCGGCCCATTCGGCCTGTGCCACATGCGCCTGATCCAGCGTCGCGCCAAGCTGATCCGCACTGGCCTGCGTGAACATCCCGACCAGATCGCTCAGATCCGAAGGGTTGCGGTTTTCGATCTCGCTCTCGCCAGCCAGCCATTCGCCAGCAATCAGGTTCAGTTTGGTCAAGGTGGGCCCCAAAATTCCAGTGTTCAGATTATGGGCCAGCATGGACTTCGATAGGGACATCAGTCAAACTCAATTAACTGAACCAAATTTCAGATATTTTGAAACATGGCCATCAAGATCGAAATGCTGCGCTGCTTTTGCATTGTCGCCCAGACCGGCACTCTTGCCGAGGCCGCCGACCGGTTGGGGCGCACCCAATCTGCGGTGTCGATGACGCTGAAGCAACTGGAAGATCACCTGGGAAAGAAGCTGTTCGAAGGCGAACGGAAAAGCACCTTGTCGCCGCTGGGAGAGCAGGTGTTTGATCTGGCCTCCAGGCAGGTTCGCCAGTTCGATGAAACGGTGCAGGGGATCGAGGCCGCCGCCGATGCCAGCCATGGCCTGATCCGCATCGTCTCGGTTCCCTCTGTTGCGGCGCTGCTCTTCCCGCAGGTGCTTGAACACATGACCGGGCGCTTTCCCGGCCTGAAGGTGGAATTGCGCGATACGGACAGTCAGCAGGTGCTGGACGCGCTGACCGAGGGTAAGGCCGAGATCGGGATCGCCTCGGGGTTTCACCCTCTGAACGGGATCAGGGCGGTGCCACTGCTTGAAGATCGGTTCGGGCTGGTTTGCGCCGCGGATCATCCCCTGAATACGCAGACACAACCGCCGGAAATCGCGGATGTGGTGACAAGAGCGTTTGTGCGCAACGCCTTGTGCGACTTGATCCAGACACCGCGTTTTCTGGACGCGATTGAGGCGGCGGATGTCACCATCCAGAACACCCATTCGCTGATCACCATGATCCGGACCGGCAAGTGGGTTACGGTGCTGCCGCAGACGGTTGCGCGGTTCATCCCCGAAACCACCGCCTTCCGCCCCATCGCGGATTTGCCGGACAAACGGCAGGTCTACCTCTACATCCGGGAAAAGTCGCGATTCAACGACCTGACCGAAGAATGCAGCGCTTTCATTCTGTCGTGTAAATTGGACGAGGCTAAGCAGGGTTGACTGCTCGTCTTGAGGTGTTCCTGCTTCGAACACCCCAGAAAAGGCTGGATTTGCCTTCGCGATTTTGGCAGCGTCTGTTCAGGCAAATTGGCGATGGCGTCGCCACGTTTTGAGTGTATTGAAACGCGCCACTACACACAGTCCTGAACGCCGGGACCTCTTTGATCGGAGGTCAATATGACTGCACGTCCTGAATTCTATCGCTTCCACAACGGCCAAAAAGCCGGTCTGCAATTTGCCGACAGCGAATATGCCGCGCGCATCGAAGGCTTGCGCAAAACCTTGGTCGAGCGCGGTGCGGAGGCTGCCGTTTTCACCTCGATGCACAACGTCTCATACTACTCGGGATTCACCTATTGCGCCTTTGGGCGGCCTTATGCGCTGGTTGTGACGCCGACCGAGTGCGTGACCATCTCGGCCGGGATCGATGCGGGCCAGCCCTGGCGGCGCTGCTACGGCGACAACATCACCTATACCGATTGGCAGCGCGACAATTACTGGCGCGCGATCCTGTCGGTGACCGGGCCGGGCAGGGTGATCGGCATTGAAAGCGATCACCTGACGCTGCTGCAACAGGGCAAGCTGCAGAGCTTTCTTGCGCCGTCAAACACGGTCGACCTCTACGAGGCGACGATGCGCCAGCGCATGCACAAATCGCCCGCCGAGATCGAGATGATCCGCGCGGGCGCGGCGGTGGCCGATGTCGGCGGCTATGCGATCCGCGAGGCCATCAAGGAAGGCACGCGCGAGATCGATGTCGCCATGGCCGGGCGCGACGCGATGGAGTTGGAGATCGCCAGCCGCTTCCCGGAGGCCGAATATCGTGACACCTGGGTCTGGTTCCAGTCAGGGATCAACACCGACGGCGCCCATAACCCGGTCACCGGTCGGCGGCTTGAGCGCGGGGATATCCTGTCGCTGAACACGTTTCCGATGATCTCGGGCTATTACACCGCGCTCGAACGCACGTTGTTTGTCGGCGAGGTTGACGAAGCGAGCCTGAAACTCTGGCAGGCCAATATCGGCGCGCATGAGCTTGGTATCTCGCTGCTGAAACCCGGTGCCAGCTGCGCCGAGGTTACGCAGCAGATCAACGCCTTTTTTGCCGAGCGCGACCTGCTGCAATACCGCACGTTTGGGTATGGCCATTCCTTCGGGGTCCTGTCGCATTACTATGGCCGCGAGGCCGGTCTGGAACTGCGCGAGGATATCGATACCGTGCTGGAGCCCGGCATGGTGATCTCGATGGAACCGATGCTGACCATCGCGGACGGCCAACCGGGGGCAGGGGGCTATCGCGAGCACGATATTCTGGTGATCACCGAGGACGGCAACGAAAACATCACGGGCTACCCCTATGGCCCTGACTTCAACGTGGTGGGATGAATACCGCCCTGCGCAAGCTTAGGGCCGGAACGCAAGAGAGGCAGCAAAAGCTGCCTCTCCTTTGTTGTTCTGGATCGGAAGTTACCGGTTGAGGAACTCCAGATCGTATTTGTCCGCAACATCCGGCAGCGGATGTTCGGCATGCAGTGAAGTGACGATGCCGTAGATCATGAACAGCAGGATCACCGCGATCGGCAGACCGGCCACGATTGAGGCTGTTTGCAGGGCGCTCAACCCGCCTGCCAGCATCAGAACACCCGCGACCACACCGGCGGTCAGCCCCCAGAACACACGGAACTTGACCGGCGGATGCTCATCCCCCATCGACAGCATCGTGCACATCACAAGAGTGCCCGAGTCTGACGAGGTCACAAACCACGAGATCAGCAGGATCGTGACCAGCACGGTGATCGGATAGGTCAGCCATGCATAACCGAAGCCCTTGATCGTCGCGAAGACGCCCGCGGCATAGTCGTTGTTCACCGCTTCGACCACGCCCGCATCATAGAACAGATCGACGCCAGCCGCCGCGCCGCCAAACACACCCATCCACAGCATCACGACCGAGGTCGGGATCAGCAGCACGCAATAGCAGAACTGCTTGATGGTGCGCCCCTTGGACACGCGGGCGATGAACAGGCCCACAAACGGGCACCATGCGATCCACCAGCCCCAGTAGAAGATGGTCCACCAGCTCTGCCACTGGTTATCGGGCTCGCCATTGATCCAGAAGCCCATCGGAATGACGGTCCACAGATAGTCACCAAAGCCGGAAATCGTGATGCCGAGCAGGAAGGCGGTGGGGCCAAGCACGATGAACAGGATCAGCAGGAAGATACTGGCCATAACATTGGTTTCGGACAGAATGCGCACACCTTTGCCCACTCCGGACGCCGCCGAGGCCGTGCCCAGGCAGGTGATGATCGCCACAAGGATCAACTGGTTGGTTTGGGTATTGGCCATCCAGCCCAGATCTTCGAGCCCGGCAGCGATGGGCGTGACGCCCAGACCCAGCGAGGTCGCCAGACCAAAGATGGTGCCAAACACGCCGATCAGGTCCACCAGATGTCCCCACGGGCCGTAGATTCGATCCTTGAGCACCGGGTAAAGCGCAGTGCGCAGGGTCAGGGGCAACCCGTGGCGATAGGAAAAATATGCCAGGCTCAACCCGACCAGCACATAAAGCGCCCAGCCGTGGAACCCCCAGTGGAAGTTGGTGATGGTGACCGCCGAAACGGCTGCATCCACCGATCCGGGCTCAATACCCGCGCGCTCAAGGAACGGGCTGCCCTGAATGTGGAACATCGGCTCGGCCACGCCCCAATAGATCAAACCCGATCCCAGACCGGCGCTGAACAGCATGCAGATCCACGAGAAGGTCGAAAAATCCGGCTCGTCATCGTCTTTGCCCAGCTTCACATCACCAAAGCGGCTGATCATCAGCCACAGCACAAAGAACAACGCGGCATTCACCACCAGCACATAGAACCAGTCCAGTGATCCGATGATGAAGTCCTTGCCCGAGGCAAAGACCGCGCTGGACGCCTCGACATCGCGGATCGTGTAAAAGACGAAGCCCAGGATCATCACCATGGAGGCGATGCCCATCGTGGGGTTCATCCCTTTGAACAAGCCTGACTTGGCAACAAGATTGTCAGGTCTCTCTTTTGATTGATCACTCATTTCTTATCCCTCTTTGCCCTGTTGGTCCGGCTTATCTCGTTGATCCTGCGGCACCTCTGCGTGCCGTGGCGGATGCCCATGTCTGGAACGCTTCTTCCAGACGCGCGTGGTTGTTGGCCCACCATTCGGCATCCGACAGGATGTAGAGGTTGTCCTCATAGGCAGGGCCGTTGGGAATGCGTTGCAGCACGTCATCCGACAACAGCGCCATCGAGGATTTCCGCGTCGGCCCGTTGGGCAGATACCCCACCATATCGGCCAGCGCGTTGGAACTGCTGGCGTAGCGGATGAACTCGATCGCGGCGTCCTTGTTCTGGCTGCCCTTGGGGATGCCAAAGAGGTCCAGTTCGATCACGCGCCCATCCATGTTGACGGTGAAATCCGCACCCTCTTCCTGCGCGGCGGTGGCGCCGGTCGTGGCCCAGATCGAAGACATCGCCACATCGCCCGCATTCAGCAGGCGCACCGGTTCGCGCCCGGTTTCCCAGATTTGCAAGCCGGGGCGGATATCCTCCATCTTCTTCAGCGCCCGCTCGACGCCTTCGTCCGTTTCGAGCGTGGCATATACTTCCTCACGCGGCACGCCATCGGCCATCAGCGCCCATTCCATAATCACCGTGGGGTCGTTGCGGATGGCCCGCGCTCCCGGATAGGTCTCGGTGTCGAAGAAATCGGCGATGGTCGATGGCGGTGCGTCGGCAAATTGCGAGTTCTTATAGGCATAAGCCGTGCCCCAGACGATCACACCGACACCGCAATCATTGAGCGCGCCTTCGACGAAATCCTCACGGAATGGGGTGCCATCCGCGCCATCGGGAAGCTCGATATCCGAGATATCCTCCAACAGACCTTCCTTGCAGGCCCGCAGCGAATCCGCCTGGGTCAGATCAACCACGTCCCAGATGACATTGGCGCTTTCGACCTGATCGCGGATTTCCGAGATGCCGCCATTGTAATGCGCCACGTTCACCTTCGACTTGCTCTCGGCCTCATAGGGGCGCACGAAGCCCAGCATCTGGCTGCGCATATAGGGGCCGGTCCAGGAGGTGAAGGTAATCTCCGGCATTGCGGCCGGGGGCGCCTGGGTATCGGTCGTCTCCTGTGCGCTGGCGGCACCGATCGACATCGCCGCAATGAGCGCTGCCAATCCAAACGGGTGTCCGTTGGATGCAATAGATCTGCTAAAGACCATTAAGTGTCCTCCCTTTATCAAGCTGATTATTCCTGGTTTGACCCGATCAGCGCGTCATGCGGGCCGACAAGACCCGGTATTCGGCAACAGGGTGCCCTTAGGGCAATCTTACCCTGATCATCGGGTAAATGGGCAACATCCATTGGGCAAATACGACCCCTTTGAGGGGGATAGCGACTGGCGCGCCGCAAACTTGGCCCTGTCGCGGTCGTATAGGCGTGACTTGAAACGCGGACGCCCAACGGCCCTCCATGGCCAAATGCGGTGTGAAGCGCCGCTAAAAACGCATGGTGCGACGTGGCGAAGGCACGCGTCGACGCTGGAAAGGACCGGTGGAGGGATCAGTCGCAGGTGAACGTCAGGCGATAGAATCCCTGTCCGGCAGGCTCGGAGGATTTGAACGTTGCGGGACCGCCGCAGCCTTGTTCGGCATTCAGATGCTCTGCGTCTGTTGGGGTCGGGGTCTGCAACCCGTCGATGATGACCTCGCTGCCGTTATAGTAGGTTTGGACGCCTTCGATATTGGTCGGGGTTTGACATCCTGCCAGAACAACAAGGACCGGGACAGTGGCGAGGTATCTCATGGCGCTCTCCATATGACTGCGTGAAGTCTATCAAGGCGCCGCCTTACATCAACCTTTCTGCATCCCTTGCGTGAGCCATTCACTCCGCCGATCCGCTTTATCAGGGAGAGGGGTGCCAGATCGGACCGCATCAGGTTTTCGCCAACTCTCGCAGAAACTCAGGTTTAAGGGCCACCAACAGAGTTCTTGTTCAAAGAAAGTAGGCACGCCGATCGTGCGAAACTGCCCGGAATCGTTCTATTGTCTTGTAAGTGAGTTGCTGACCAGGGAGGAAACGGATTTGGACGAGAGAAAAATTGCTATGGGTTTGGGAGGCGTGGTTGCCATTCTTCTGGTGATTGCGTTGTTTTCTTACGGGCGTGAAGATGTGGATGTTCACGATGCCGTCTCAGCGGCCCTTTCCGGCACCGAAGATAAGATTTCGGCACTTGAAAACAAAATTGGCCAACTTGAATCTTCGTTGAACGAGGTCACAGAGAAGACGGTATCTTCGGCAAGTGCCGAGGATCTGGCATCGCTGGTATCTCGTGTTGAGGATCTGGCTGGCTTGCGAGACGAGATTGACGCGCTCTCGCAGAAATCTGCTTCGGTCACCGGAGAGATTAGCGGCATTCATGACAGAATAGAGCAAACGGAGGCGGCCTTGGAGAATGCTGTCCAATCGGCCGCTGCGGCGGCCATGGCCGTGGTTCAGCCCGCTGAGCCTGCGGAAGCGGAGACCACACCAACTGGCGATACCGCCGCCGGGGCAGATACGGCGGTGTCTGACGCAAGTACAACAACAGCCGATGCGGCTTCAAATGGCTTTACGCCGGGCGAGACGGCGATTTTTGATGATGGTGCTTTGGCGGTATTTGTGTCGCGTCTCATGCCCGACAGCGCGCAAGCAGTGGTGTCCATCAAGCAAGAGAGCAAAACTCTGACAGCCGGAAGCGGTTTGGTTCTGCCGGTTGGAGATAGCCACTGCAAGCTCTTGCTTGAAAGCGTTTCAGCCGATGGCGCTGTCCTTTCCGCGATATGTGGTGATGCCTTGCCCGCGCCCGAGGGCTATATGGCTGGTGATACGGCGCTGCTTAAGGATGGGGCTATTCGCGTGTTCGTTTCATTGGTGAGCGAAGACGCCGCGCGCCTTTCCGTAAATGGGCAAATGGTCAGTCTGCCGGTGCGCAGGTCAACTCCGATCTCGGTGGGCGAAGACAAATGCCGCGTTCGAGTCGATGACATAGATCGCGGGCATGTGCGCGTAAGTGCGACTTGTGGATCCGAAATATCGGTATCCAGTGCAGTGACGGCTGGCAAAACAGTCATCTTGGGCGATGGAGCCGCGCGGATTTTTGTGGGTTCCGTCACCACCGATGACAAGGTGCGTTTCGCGGTAAACGGTCAAACTCTGAGTACCGGTGTGTCGGGTGATAGCTTCGATATCGGCGACACATGCTCGGTCACGATCGAGGATGTTGCCGACGGTGCGGCCAGCTTTAGCTACGAGTGTTCAGAATAGAGTAAGCCAAGCCGAGAAATCGAGCTATGCGTCTTGGAATGGCAGGGGGACGATGAATCTCTGGAGGTCTCCCTGCCTCCCGACTCGTGGATTGGCATACAGATTGACCGCGGCTTAAACGTGCTGCAACCCGTCCGAGCGGCACAGACCTGCCGCGTGCCGGGAGGTGCCAGGACCAGATTTCACTTGCTGGACAAAAGGCTGGGTATTGCTGAGTCGCCGCTCAGAAATATATTTATTTTCAGATATTTAGGGGAAGCTTTTGGTAGCCCGTAGGGGAATCGAACCCCTCTTTCCAGGTTGAAAACCTGGCGTCCTAACCGATAGACGAACGGGCCACGCTAGCTTGTGGAGGGGCTTTTACGGTCTAGCGGGTAACCCTGCAAGCGGAAAAATGAGCTTTTGGGGGATTTTTTTCCCAGCTTCGTATTTCTGAGTAATTTCATGAGTTTGTGGCTTCTGCCGCATCATCCAGACGCAGTTGGACGCTCTGGCGGCCGCCCCAGCTGTTGATCTCCAGCCGACCCGCAACGTGAAAGCGGGCCCCACCGTGGTTACTCAACCGTGGCCCCAGTTCGCTGTCGAACGCGCCGAATGCGATCGCGTCTATGCCACCTGACATTCCGTCGGTCAGCGACAGTTTCAAATGCGTCTCGCCCACCCGTTTGGCGAAGCGAACTGCAAGGTCGGGCAGCGCGAAACGCGGGGCAGGGGCGCTGGCCCCGAACGGCCCCGCCTCTTCCAGCTGTTCGATCAACCCGACCGAGGCCGCCCCCGGCATCAGCGCACCGTCAAGCCGCAGGTCGCGGGGGCCGCCCTCTCCGGCGCCCTGTTTGGCCAGCATCTCGGACAGCCGCTCCATCGCCGGTTCCAGCTTGTCGCGCATCACTGTCAGCCCAGCGGCCATCTTGTGGCCGCCGCCCTTGACCAGCAGCCCCTCGGCCGCCAATCGCTGGATCGACGCACCCAGATCGACGCCCGGCACCGAGCGGCCCGAGCCCTTGCCCTCGTCCCCGTCAAAGCCGATCACGATGGCGGGGCGGTTGGCGGTTTCCTTCAGGCGCGAGGCCACGATGCCGACAACACCGGGGTGCCAGCCGTCCCCAGCCGCCCAGACCAGCGGCGCATCAAGCCCGCGGGTTTCGGCCTGTTCCAGGGCTGCGGCGCGCACGGCACTCTCGATCTCGCGTCGCTCGGTATTCAACTGGTCCAACTGTTGCGCCAGCACTTCCGCCTCGACCATCGAGTCGGTGGCCAGCAGCCGTGCGCCCAGATCGGCCTTGCCGATGCGGCCGCCCGCATTGACGCGCGGCCCCAGCAGAAAGCCCAGATGGTAGGAGGTCGGCGCGGTTTCCATCCGCGCGATGTCGGACAGGGCGACGAGGCCCGGGCGCTGACGTGCGGCCATGACCTTGAGCCCCTGCCGCACTAGCGCGCGGTTTGCCCCAACCAGCGGGGCCACATCGGCAACGGTCGCCAGCGCCACCAGATCAAGCAACGCCAGCAGGTCGGGGCCGGTGGGCTGGCCCGCCTCCCGCAATTGCCGTCGCGCCTCGACCAGCATCAGGAACACCACGGCGGCAGCGCAGAGGTAACTCAGATCGCCGCTTTCATCCTGCCGGTTGGGGTTCACCACCGCCATGCAGTCGGGCAGGGTCTCGCTGCCCAGATGGTGGTCCAGCACGATCACATCTGCGCCTTTGGCGGCAGCGATCGGGTCATGACTGAGCGTGCCGCAATCGACACAGATGATCAGATCATGGGACCGCGCCAGATCCGCCATGGCGGGGGCGTTGGGGCCATAGCCCTCGTCGATCCGGTCGGGTACATAAAGCGTTGCCTCAAGGCCCATTTGTCGCAGCCAGACCAGCAACAGCGCCGCCGAACTGCCGCCATCCACGTCGTAATCGGCAAAGACCGCGATCCGCTGCCGCTTGCTGACCGCGTCGAGAAACCGGGCGGCGGCGGCCTCCATATCCTTCAAGCTGCGCGGATCGGGCAGCAGGTCTTTCAGGGTCGGTTGCAGAAATCCCTTGGCCTCCATCGCGGGCACGCCGCGCCTTGCCAGCACCTTGCAAACCGCATCGGGCAGATCCGCCTGCTGCCGGATCATGTCGGCGGCGCGGTCCGTATCTGGTGACGGCCCGATCCAGCGGCGACCGGTCAGCGATGTCTCAACCCCAAGAAAGCTCATGGCCCTGTGTTCTCATTCCTGCCCGGACATGACAAGGCCGGACCTCATCGGCCCGGCCTGCGTTTTTCACCAACGTGGCGCGCGGTTACTGATGCGAGTCCAGCGGCGTCCGGTAGGACATGCGACGCACCGAGCCCGTCTTGGAGCGCATCAGCAGCGTAGTGGTTTCGACCCAGCCCGGCTCGCGCTTGATGCGCGGCAGCAGCGAGCCACCGGTGACGCCGGTGGCGGCAAAGATCACATCCGAGGTCACCATTTCGTCACGGGCATAGATCCGGTCCAGATCGGTGATCCCGGCCTTGGCGGCGCGGCCTCTTTCGTCATCGTTGCGGAAGACGAGGCGGCCAAAGATCTGCCCGCCCATGCATTTCAGCGCGGCAGCGGCAAGCACACCCTCGGGCGCACCACCCTGGCCCATATACATGTCGATGCCGGTGGTCTCGGATTCGGCGCAATGCATCACGCCAGCCACGTCTCCATCGGTGATCAGGCGGATCGACGCGCCGGTCTGGCGCACCTCGGTGATCATCGCCTCATGGCGCGGGCGTTCCAGAATGCAGACCGTAATGTCGGACGCCGAGCAGCCCTTGGCCTTGGCCAGCGCCTCAACCCGTTCCGCCGGGCTCATATCCAGCGACACGACACCCTCGGGGAAGCCCGGGCCAACAGCCAGCTTGTCCATGTAGACATCGGGCGCATGCAGCATCGAGCCGCGCGGGCCCATGGCGATCACGGTCAGCGCGTTGGGCATGTCCTTGGCGGTGAGCGTCGTGCCTTCCAGCGGGTCCAGCGCGATATCAACGCCGGGGCCGTCGCCGGTACCAACCTCTTCACCGATATAGAGCATCGGGGCCTCGTCGCGCTCACCCTCGCCGATCACCACGACACCGGCGATATCGAGCAGGTTGAGCTGTTCGCGCATGGCGTTCACGGCCGCCTGGTCAGCGGCCTTTTCGTCGCCCCGTCCCACAAGCGAGGCCGAAGCCAGCGCCGCCTGTTCGGCCACGCGGGCAAGCCCCAGCGATAGCATCCGGTCATTGAAATCATATTTGGCGGGGCTCATTGCAAAGTCCTTTGGTCATTTGAACACGTGTTTCGGGGATAGCGCGCCTTGCACGCGCACGGCAAGAGATTTGGCGGGGCAGGGCGCTCCCCTGCCATTCGCTCAGACCTCTTCGATCCGGAGCGCCACCGGCTGTTCTGCGATGACGTCGGTCCGGTCAAATGCCTCAAGCGCGTCATCAAGCGCGGCGCGCGTGGTCTTGTGGGTCACGATCAGCACCGGCGCCTTGGCGTCGCTATGGCCATATTGGCGCATCCGGTCGATCGACACGCCTGCGTCGCCCAGAATCGAGGCCACCTTGGCCAGCGCGCCGGGTTTGTCCAGCAGCGCCATGCGCAGATAATAGGGGGCAGGCAGGCCGGTGCGGGCGGGTTGTGCCGCCTCCAGCGTGGTTGCCGGCTGCCCGAAGGTCGAGATGCGCAGGCCGCGCGCCAGATCGCAGATATCACCGACAACGGCACTGGCGGTCGGGCCTTCGCCCGCGCCGGGGCCGCGCAGCACGATCTGTTCGACCGCGTCGCCCTCGATCACCACCATATTGGTGCCGCCCTCAAGCTGACCCAGCGGAGATTGCGCAGGCACCAGGCAGGGCTGCATACGCTGTTCCAAGCCACGTGCGGTGCGTTGCGCCACACCCAGCAGCTTGATGCGGAACCCCATATCGGCGGCCTGACGGATGTCTTCCAGACTGATCCGCTGAATGCCTTCCAGCACCACATCATCAAAATTCGGTTTCGTCCCGAAAGCGATCGAAGCCAGCAGCGCCAGCTTGTGCCCGGCATCGATGCCGCCCACGTCCAGATTGGGATCAGCCTCCAGATAACCCAGCCGCCCGGCCTCTTCGAACAGCGCGTTATAGCCCAGCCCGTCCGCCTCCATCCGGGTGAGGATATAGTTGCAGGTGCCGTTCATCACACCCATGACGCGGGTGATGTCGTTGCCCGCCAGACCTTCGGTCAGCGCCTTGATCACCGGGATGCCTCCGGCAACGGCAGCCTCGAAGCGGATCACATGGCCCGAGGCCTCGGCCTGTTCGGCCAGAGCCTGGCCGTGGATGGCCAGCAGGGCCTTGTTGGCGGTGACCACATCCTTGCCCGACGCCAGCGCTGCCTCTGTTGCGTCCTTGGCGGTGCCTTCGGAGCCGCCCATCAGCTCGACAAAAACATCCACGTCATCGCGCTGTGCCAGCACCACCGGGTCGCTTTCCCAGGCATATGAGGACAGGCTGACGCCGCGATCCTTGCTGGCGTCGCGGGCCGATACGGCGGTGATCTCGATCCGTCGTCCGGTGCGTTTTTCCAACAGGTCGGCCTGGCGTCGGATGATCTTGACGACACCGGTGCCGACGGTTCCCAAACCTGCAATCCCTAACCGCAGCGGCTGCGCCATGTCTCACCGGTCCTTTCTGCTCGTATTGGCCGCGCGTTTGCAGCGGCATATCACTTGCGACCGTGCCTTATCGGGTTCACCGGGCCGGTGCAATGGAGCGTGGCGGCTTATTGGGCGTTGTCGGGCGTGGTTGCGCCATCATCGGGCTGGGGCGCCTGCAATTGCCGCGCGCGGTTCCGTAGGGCGGCGGCGCGCGCATCCAGCTCTTCCTCGATCTCCAGTGCTTCGGCTTGCGGATCGACCGGGGGGCCAAGCGCGTCTTCCAGCGGGATGAGGCTGGGATATCTGCTGTTGCGCAGTTGCGGGCTTATCTCGTCATCAAGCTCGGGCACATTGGTGCAGGCGGTCATTGCCAGCAGCATCGCCCCGATCAACACAAGAAGCCGTCCCGTCATGCGCTTACATCCTTCCACATATCGGTGATGCAACGGCATGGCCCCGCGCGCAAGTGGGGTTTTATCTGAACATATGTTCAGATAGCGTTGTCCCATGGCACGTACCCAAGGTTCACATTCCGACATTACCGGCCCGCGCATTCAGGCAGCGGCGCTAGAGCTTTTTGCCCGGCACGGCTATGCCGCCGTCTCGATGCGCCAGATCGCGGCACAGGTGGGGGTGCAGGCCGGGGCGCTTTATAACTACATCCCCGACAAGCAGACACTGCTGTTCCGGCTGATGCGCGATCATATGGAGACGCTGCTGGACACACGGCGCACGCAGGCGGGGTCGGGTGATCCCGAGGCGCGGCTGCGCGATTTCGTCCGCTTCCACATCCGCTTTCATCTGGAACGGCCCGATGCGGTGTTCATCGCCTATATGGAGCTGCGCAACCTCTCGCCTGAAAACTTCGCCCGGATCGAGGAGTTGCGCGGAGACTATGAGCGCGACCTGCAAGACATCCTGCGCGATGGCAGTGCCGCGGGGGTGTTCTCGGTGCCCGATACCAAGCTCGCCACGTTGGGCGTCATTGCCATGCTGAACGGGGTCAACACCTGGTACCGCAGCGGCGGGCGGCTGTCGCTGGACGAGGTCGAGGCGGTCTATTGGTCGATGGTGCGCAAGGCGGTGGCTGCCTGACAGCTAGGCCATGTCGAAATGGTGCAGGAAGCGGTCACGCACGATGCCTTCTTCTTCCGGCATCACATGGGGTTGCTGCCAGTCTTCCCCGGCAAATGCAGCCAGCGAGGCCACTGAATCCCAAACCATCACCAGACAGAACTCGTTCGGGGATTCGGAGCGGGGCAGCCCGGCGGTGATCGAGACAAGCCCGCTTTGCTCGCGCATCAGGGGCAGGGCGGTCTGGGTCAGGAATGTGCGAAATTCATCGACGCGCTCTTCATAGATGACAGCGCGGAATATGCGGATGATCATAATGGCCTCCCTCTTTTGAAAGGAGGCCAGTCTAGCACAGTTGCGCGGGTTCAGTGCGCCGGGCGGATGAAGGTGCCATTGCGCAGGTCGCGCATCGCCTGTTGCAGCTCGGCCCGTGTATTCATCACGATCGGCCCGTGCCAGGCCACCGGCTCGGCAATTGGCGCGCCCGAGATCAGCAGGAAGCGCACGCCTTCGGGACCGGCCTGAACCGTGATCTCATCCCCGGTGCCGAACCGCACCAGCGTCCGGTCGCCCGACATGTCGCGGATATTGACCTCTTCGCCCGCCACCTCTTTTTCCAACAACACACCACTGGGCGCGGAGGCATCGGCAAACGCCGCCTGACCTTCGAAGATATAGGCAAAGGCGCGTCGATAAGTGTCGATGCGGAAAGTTTTGCGCACCCCGGCGGGCACCCGAATATCGAGATATTGCGGGTCGGCGGCGATACCGTCCACCGGGCCGGTCTTGCCCCAGAACGACCCGACGATCACCTTCACGCGCGTGCCGTCATCGTCGATCACCTCCGGGATTTCGGCCGAGGCCACATCCTGATAGCGCGGGGCCGTCATCTTTTGGCTGGCAGGCAGGTTGCCCCAAAGCTGGAACCCATGCATCTGACCCGCCGCGTTGCCCTGCGGCATCTCCTGATGCATGATCCCTGATCCTGCGGTCATCCATTGCACGTCGCCTGCACCCAGCGTGCCGGTGTTGCCCAGCGAGTCGCCATGTTCGACGGTGCCGGACAATACGTAAGTAATGGTCTCGATCCCGCGATGGGGATGCCAGGGGAAGCCGCGCAGGTAATCCTCGGGATGGTCATTGCGGAAATCATCAAACAGCAGGAACGGGTCCAGCTCGCTGGGGTCCTGAAAGCCGAAAGCGCGGTGCAGTTTCACACCGGCGCCTTCGACATGCGGCGTCGCTTTTCGGGTTTCGATGGTGGGTCTGAGGGACATGGTTCGTCTCCTTCAATGTCGGTTTGGGACAAACCTATGGGTTTTACCCGGCAGGACAATTGTCGCCCCTCGAACGACGGCTGTGCGATTTTGCGCAGCAAAGTCGCTGCGCTGCCTCTCCTCTGTGCGCAAGGAATAATGATTTACATCAGACTGCTAGCGCCCGAAGCTAACTTCGCTCTCTCCACCATGCGCTGGGCTTGATCCGTCCACCGCGCTTGCGGTCAAGCCAGAGCGCAAGCTTGCGCAAGCGCGACAGCGCCAGTTTCAGCCAGAGCCGGTCGCGCAGGCGGGTGAAGTCCCGGTTGAACGGGCAGACCCGCATACAGATCGCGCAATCGGTGGACAGTTTGGCCCAGAAGCCAAAGCATTTCTCGGCATCCGACGTCCATTTGCGCACCCCCTTGATGGCTGACACGTTCGCGGTATCGGTCGAGGGCGGCCCATAAGGCAACGCCTTGACCGGGCAGGCATCGGCGCATTTGGTGCAGATGTCACAGAAGGCCCGCACGCCCAACGGGCGGGGCTGGTCGTGATCAAGTGGCAGATCGGTGAAGATCTTGGAAAACCGCAGGCGCGGGCCGAATTCGGGGGTGATCACCATCTGGTTGCGGGCATATTCACCCAGGCCCGCCTTGATCGCATAGGGGATCACCAGCCCGGTATCGTTCATCGACGCCACCGCGCGATAGCCCAGATTGCGGATGTAGCCCGCCACCTGCATCACCACCGCCGCCTCGTGGCTGTATTCCCGCCCCGTCGCCGCGCCGGCGAGTGCCGAGGGGTAGGTGGCGACCAGTTCTTTGTCCATCTCATGGCCCAGCACGATTACCGATGTCATGCCGTCGGGCAGATCAGAGGGCGCTTCGCTCATATCGCGGGTATCGACGCGTGCCGTATAGAGCCAGCGGGTATCCAACTCGGTGATGCCGCAAAGGTCGGCGCCAAAGAAGGTGGCTACACGCTTGATTTCCGAAGACATTTTGTTCGTCGCATCGATCTCGACCGCTTTGGGCGCTACCGGGGTGTCATCGCTGATCGCGGCCTGAAACCCTTCGCGGCGTCCCTGATCGGCGAAGCGATTGGTCATCACGTCCGAGATCAGCCAGGCCGCATTGCGCAGGGCAAAGTCGCGCTGCGAGAACCCGTCACCCCGGCGCGGCGTTGCATCCATCCGGTACGAATTGAAGAACTTCTCGCTGTGCCTGGATTTGATCCGATCATCCCACATCGCGCGCGTGAAGATGTCGTTGCGCTGGCTGAAGCGTTCGAAGGCCTCCGTCACCTGGATCCCGGCTGCGGCATCGGTGGGTCGGGTCAGCGCGTCACGATTTGCAGGATAGACCATGGCGTCAGGCTAACCACGACGCGAAGACCGGGCAATCCCCTCTGTTCGCTGCTCATGTGATGGAGTAAGCAGGCGGGCGCAACGGGCGGAGGGCAGCATGTCGGATGAGGTTTTGGCGGTCATTGAGGCATCCGCTCCACGGCGGTGGTTTGCGATAGCCATCCTGTGCGCGCTGGGGGTCTTGGTCTTCTATGTCGCGCTTGCGACTCCGCCCGCGCCAGGTTGGCAGCTGTTTCTGATCGGGGCAGGGGGGCTGTCGATCTGGCTGGCGCTGCGTCTTTATCGGGCCACTGAACACCGGATCGAATTGACCGCGACCCAACTGCGCAGCAGCGCGGGCGTGGTGATCGCCGAGATTGCCGAGATTGAGGCCCTGGATCGGGGCGCGTTTGCCTTCAAACCCTCGAACGGGTTTCTGATGCGCATGAAAAACCCCGGTGGCCGTACATGGCAACCGGGGCTCTGGTGGCGTTTGGGACGCCGTATCGGTATCGGCGGTGTCACGCCGGGGTCTCAGGGCAAGTTCATGGCCGAGGCCATCGCCACTCTAATGGCAGAGCGAGACTAGAGCTCGGCGCGCACCAGCCCAGTGAAACGCGGCCGGGTAAAGACAAGGTTTTCCATGTCGGTGATGTTCACACCAACCGCAAAGGGCGGGACATAGGTGTTGGACGTTTCGACCAGAATGACCCGTTCCTCATCCGGCATGATCGGCAGGCGATCCCGGATTTCCGCAAGCCGGTCGTCATCCATCGGGTTCGCAAAGCCGCGATTGGCCGACCAGTCCAGATAATACCCGTCGGTATCCTCATCGTAATGGACGACGCTGATACGCACGCGGCTTTCCGAGCCGGGCTTGGTCATCAGCCCGAACACCGTAGCCATCGAGTCGATATAGGTATTGTTGATCACCTCGGTCTCACGCGAAACGAGGTCGCCGATCGTATAGGCCGCCTTGAGGTTCAACGCGTTGGCTCTGTAGGCGTCGAGAAAAGTGAAAACCGCCAGGAAAGCCCAAAACAGCAGGGGCAGCATCATGAGGGCTTCGACCGAAATTGAGCCGTTTTCCTCTTTCGAGAAGCGCTTAAGTCTGGGTGCAATAAAAGGTACCATGATTTTACTGAGGCTCCTGCACAAAGGCGGTTGTCGCAAACAGCCGATACTTGCCGTCTTCGTTATCGGCCAAGGCGGCGCCAAGGTGGCTTGTTGGCAGGATCGGAGAGATCAGGACACAGGCGTGCATCACCATCAGCTCGTTGCTTTGACCATTGGTAAATCTGTATTGCGGGTTGATCACTTCGATCCGGTCGACGCAATCGGCCCCTTCCTTGGTGGTCACCGCGACGCGGGGGTCCACCGGCACCAACTCCAGCCTGAGATTGCTGTTGCAATTCTCGATGAACTCGGCACGTTCGCAAATGGTCTGTTTGACATCATCATGTTCGTACCGGGTGCCGGTGCTAAGGCGGATGTCGCGAACGGTCGTGTCCACGGCCCGTTCAAGCATTCCGCGATGGATGTTCAACATCGCCATCTCGGCGCCAGAGGCGACTAGGAACATGACGACAGGGAACACCATTACAAATTCGATCGTCGCGGAGCCGCTTTCCTTAGTTAGAAAGCCACAGAGGCGGTTCAGGAAACTAGGTCTCATTGTGTCAACCTCAGTTTGCGGATCGACGATCCGATGGACGAGAAGGCTTCGTCGATCGTTACTTCGTTGGATGCGTCACCGACTTTGTAGAAATGATTGTCAGAGCTTGCGCAGTAATCCAGCAGCGTTGCGCCGGACTCCGGTGCCTCGAAAGCGATGCTGTAGATGTAAGCGCCGCGCTCGGGGGATTTCATCAAATCGCACATCGCCCGAACGCGCTGGTCCTTGGTATCGTTGTAGGTCCAATCGACAACCGAGTTATACCAGTTGCTTGCAGCCGAACTGCCCATCCAGTCATCAAGAAGGTTGCGCACGTAGCGAACGGAGGTCTGTTCCCACAGCTCGGCATAGTCAAGCCGTGTCGCGTTGCCACCCTCTTCTTTGGTTTCGGTCTGGTATTCATACCAGCAGCTATAGTAGCCGCAGACACGGACCCGGGTCTGGATTTCATATTCCGATCCGGGTTGCGCGCCATAGGCGTGGTCTTGCCAGATGCCTTCATGATGCCAGTAATACTGGTTGGTGGAGTCGTTGTAGCTGGAATAAACCTCTTCCGCGCCATTCCACCAGATGTTTGACGGCCCTTCCCGGTAGGGGGCCTTGATCGCACCCTGATCGGTATTTGCGCCATCGGTCATCAGCACCAGAACCTTCATCGCGTCGCCGCTGTTGTAGGACGAGGGCCGATCGGCAAACTCGCTGGGAACAGTGGCAGACTCGGACCCGTCCGCCATGCCCGAGATCATGTCGACAGTGCTGTCATCAAGCAGGGCGGCGCCCCACTTCATGCCGATATCGATCGATGTGTTGCCCCAGGCACGCAGCTCGTCGATATAGGTGTTGATCGCGTTTGCGTCCTTCTGGAAAGGCAGAATCTCGCGGTTGTTGCGACTGACGCTGCCATCGGTTTCACCCTCTTCGATCAGGACACCGTCGTCGCACATCTCATAATAGACGCGCTTGTTTTCTGGGCGCAGATCGAAGGCATAGCTGCTCCAGGGCCAGGGCGACATATGCAGCGTGCGCTCACGCTCACGCGCCAGATCCATGGTTGTTGTCAGGAACTCGTCATCCGAGAAGTTGATGCAGTTGGCATGATTGTTCTGACCGCTCAGGCTCAGATGCGGCAGCATGCTGTCCGGAAAGGACACCTGCGTCGCGTAAGGAATAATCGAGATGGACAGGTCGCCATCGCGGGTATTCGCCGACATCTGGTTGACGAAGTTCTTCGCCGCAACTTTCAGGTCAACCAGCCGGTTATAGTTGTTCATCGAACCCGAGACATCCAGCACCAGCGAAATCTCTACCTCACCGATCCGTTCTTCGGCAACGCTGTGCGCTTGCACGTTCAACGTGTCGATGCCCGACAGATGCATGAACTGCGTCGGAAAGCTGGACCGGGCCGTGGCTTCGACGATCCGATATCCCAGCGGACCGATATTCTCTTCACCCGAAAATTCCGGGGTGACGATGATATCAGTTTCCCGGTCGATATAGTCCTGCAGACCCTCCTTGGTCAGATAGTCCATGACCACGTCCTTGGGGTCCTGGGTCTGATCGAGGTCGGCAGCGGCCAGCACCGCCCGGTCCAGAACGCCTTGCAGGCGGGCCCGGTCGCGTTCGTGGCGCATCACGTCGACGCCGATGCCACCCAATGCGATGATGATGAGAAAAATGTAGCACGAGAAAATCGTCATGGATCCCGTGTCGTCCGACAGAAATGACCTGCCGCGTCTGTGAAATTGTTTGGCCGCACGACGCCCCCATACGTGCGGTTTGTTAACATGGTTGTGCATACTACACCTCTATCCCCCGGACCCGATGATCCAATTCCGAAGACATACTTCAGACTTACTTCGACTATCCTAGATGCGCTGTGAACATGGCGATAATTGGGCATAACCCGCCCCAAACCTAGAATAATAGGGGCAATTCGGGGACACTTCTGCGTGCATTTGGGCTTCTGTTTCCCGCCACGCGACAGTGTCACAATGCCGCCCCGGGATCGGGCGATTCGCGCCAGAGACCTGAAAGAGTGGTTACCGACCTGCTCAAAAATGTCGCATCGCCGCGTCGAACCTGCTTAAGGTGGCGAGAACACTCGGTGTGTATGGCGAGTCGCAGAAGGTCAGGGAGGACCAATATGAGCCCAAGGAACGAACCCAGTTTTCGTGAGAGTGTGGATCTGATGTTCAACAGGGCGGTCGCCCTGATGGATTTGCCGCCGGGACTCGAAGAAAAGATACGGGTTTGCAACGCCACCTACACGGTGCGGTTCGGCGTGCGGCTTCGCGGCCAGATTCAGACCTTCGTTGGCTATCGCTCGGTGCATTCCGAACATATGGAGCCGGTGAAGGGGGGCATTCGTTATGCGCCCTCGGTCAATCAGGACGAGGTCGAGGCGCTGGCGGCGCTGATGACCTACAAATGCGCGCTGGTCGAGGCACCGTTTGGCGGCTCCAAGGGTGGGCTTTGCATTGATCCGCGCCAGTATGACGAGCATGAGCTGGAACAGATCACCCGCCGTTTCGCCTATGAACTGGCCAAGCGCGACCTGATCCACCCCTCGCAGAACGTGCCGGCCCCCGATATGGGCACAGGCGAGCGTGAGATGGCCTGGATCGCCGACCAGTATATGCGGATGAACACCACCGACATCAACGGCCGCGCCTGTGTCACCGGCAAGCCGATCAATGCGGGTGGTATTCAGGGCCGGACCGAAGCCACCGGGCGCGGCGTGCAATATGCGCTGCGCGAGTTCTTCCGTGACAAGCGCGACATGGAAAAGGCGGGCATGACCGGCTCGCTCGACGGCAAGCGCGTGATCGTGCAGGGGCTGGGCAATGTGGGCTTCCATGCCGCCAAGTTCCTGGCCGAAGAGGACGGCTCCAAGATCATCGGGATCATCGAACGTGACGGCGGTATCTACAACGCCGACGGGCTGGATGTGGAAGGCGTGCGCAACTGGATCGTCAAACATGGTGGCGTCTCCGGCTTCCCGGATGCCACCCATGTGGAGGACGGCGCGGTCCTGCTGGAAGAAGACTGCGACATCCTGATCCCGGCGGCGCTGGAAGGGGTGATCAACCTCAGCAATGCCGAACGCATCAAGGCCCCGCTGATCATCGAGGCCGCAAATGGCCCGGTCACCGCGGGTGCCGACGAGGTGCTGCGCAAGAAAGGCTGCGTGATCATTCCCGATATGTATGCCAATGCCGGTGGTGTGACGGTGTCCTATTTCGAATGGGTCAAGAACCTTAGCCATATCCGCTTCGGCCGGATGCAGCGCCGTCAGGAAGAGGCGCGGCACCAGTTGGTCATCGACGAGTTGCAGCGGCTTGACGACTATCTGGGCGACAAATGGTCCATGTCCCCGGATTTCAAGGACAAGTATCTGCGCGGCGCGGGCGAATTGGAACTGGTGCGCTCGGGCCTCGATGACACGATGCGGATTGCGTACCAGTCGATGCGCAATGTCTGGCATGACCGGGCAGATATCGAGGATCTGCGGACTGCGGCCTATATCGTCTCGATCGAAAAGGTTGCGGCCAGCTACCGTGCCAAAGGTCTCTGACCCAGGATGGCGGAGTGCGACCTGACCTTCGGCTGTCAGTGCGGCAAGCTCCGCGGGATCGTGCGTGGCGTTTCACCCCGAAACGGCACGCATGTTCTGTGTTACTGCACCGACTGTCAGGCCTTCGCGCGGCATCTGGGGGCAGAGTGGGCGATGGACCCAAAGGGTGGCACAGCCCTCTACCAGACCCTGCCATCGCGGCTCGAACTCACCCAAGGGGCCGAGCATCTGGCCTGCCTGCGCCTGACGCCCAAGGGGCTCTATCGCTGGTATGCGTCCTGCTGCAACACGCCGCTGGTCAATACGGTTGGTGCCAAGCTGCGCTTCATGGGCACGCTGTTGGCCGCTTACCCGGACGCGGATGCCGCTGATGTCATCGGGCCGGTCGTGGCCGTTGGCAACGTGGATGAGGCGACGTCGCCGACCGGGTTGAAAGCCAAGGGGCGGGTGAAAATGGTTGCGCAGATTTTGGGACGGCATCTGCGCGCGGGGTTTCAGCGCGATGGCCGGAAAACGCCATTTTTCACGAGTGATGGCAAGGCTGTCGTGAGGCCCGAGATTCTCGACCCGTCATAGCGCCGCGCCATCGTGCAATTAAGGATGTAGGGTAGGCCGATCGACGGTTCTGCTCCCAGTTCTCAGGCCCATGGCCGCCACAAACGTGCATGACTCCAAAAGGGCGATGGCAGCGCAGGCGGCAGGCGGGTAGTCTTGCGGCGTCTCAACTGATTCCGGAGGACCCCGATGATCCGCTATGTGCTTGCAGCCTCTTTGCTGGCGACGCCCGTTCTGGCCAAGGAAACCAAGGAGGAAAGCTGCGGTTATCAGGCGCAGGTCATTCAAGCCATTCAGCAGGCGCGGCTGGACCGGGTGAAACAGGCGGATGTGGCCTCGACCATCGCCGCCAGCAACCCGACCTGGCCCGCACAGTACAACGCCGCGATTCCGCAATTCGTGCCCTGGGTCTACGGCCAAAAGATGCGCGATCTGCGCAAGACCGATCTAGGGGCGCAATTGCAGACCCAATGCTTGGAAAACTGGGATAAGATCCAGCAGATGCAGAAAGAGCTGAAAAACTGATATGTCGCTGCCGCCCGGCTTTCTGGATGAATTGCGCAGCCGCTCCAGCCTGTCACAGGTGGTGGGGCGCAAGGTCACGTGGGACCCGCGAAAATCCAATCAGGGCAAGGGTGATATGTGGGCACCATGCCCGTTCCATCACGAGAAAACCGCGTCATTTCATGTAGATGACCGCAAGGGGTTCTATTACTGCTTCGGCTGCCACGCCAAGGGCGACGCGATCAGCTTCGTGAAAGAGACCGAGAATGTCTCGTTCATGGAAGCGGTCGAGATTCTGGCGCGCGAGGCGGGTATGCCGATGCCCGAACGCGACCCGCGCGCGCAGGAAAAGCAGGACCGCCGCACGCAACTGGCCGAAGTGATGGAGCAGGCGGTGCAGTTCTTCCGCCTGCAACTGAAGACCGGGGCAGGGACGGCGGCGCGCGACTATCTGGTGCGGCGCGGGCTGGACGGGGCTGCGGCAGAGCGGTGGGAGATCGGCTTTGCCCCGGATGGCTGGCAGGCGCTCTGGGATCACCTGCGCGGCAAGGGGGTCGAGGAAGACCTGATCATGGGCGCGGGGCTGGCCAAGCCCTCGACCAAGGGCGGCAAACCCTATGACACCTTCCGCAACCGCATCATGTTCCCGATCCGCGATGCGCGCGGGCGCTGCATCGCCTTTGGCGGTCGCGCCATGGACCCCAATGACAATGCCAAATACCTGAACTCGCCCGAGACCGAGCTTTTCGACAAGGGCCGCAGCCTCTATAACCAAGGCCCCGCCCGCACGGCGGCGGGCAAGGGACAGCCGCTGATCGTGGCCGAGGGCTACATGGATGTGATCGCGCTGGCCGAGGGCGGCTTTGGCGCTTCGGTCGCGCCGCTGGGCACCGCGGTCACCGAACATCAGCTGCAACTGCTCTGGCGGATCGCGGATGAGCCGATCATTGCGCTGGATGGTGACACGGCAGGTCTGCGCGCGGCGATGCGGGTCATCGATCTGGCCCTGCCGCTGCTGGAGGCGGGCAAGTCGCTGCGCTTTGCGCTGATGCCCGAAGGCAAGGACCCCGACGACCTGATCCGGGCCGAGGGGCCCGCTGCGGTGCAAAATGTGCTGGATCAGGCGATGCCGATGGTACGCCTGCTCTGGCAGCGCGAGACCGAAGGTAAGGTGTTCGACAGCCCCGAGCGCAAGGCGGCGCTGGACAAGGCGTTGCGCGAAAAGATCAAGCTGATCCGTGATCCCTCGATCCGGTCGCATTACGGGCAGGAGATCAAGGATCTGCGCTGGGAATTGTTTCGCCCGCAGCGCAAACCGAAACAGGGGGCCTGGCAGCCGCGCGGCAAATGGCAGCCGCCGAAACCGACGCCGCTGCCGCAGACCCGCGCCTCGCTGCTGGCCTCGCAGGGCGAGCACAGCCAGATCCAGATGCGCGAGGCCGTCATTCTGGCCGCCGCCATCGCAACGCCCGAAATCGTGGTCCAGTTCGAGGCGCAGATCGAAGAGATGGAGTGCCGCGACCCTGACAATGCGGCGCTGCGCGATCAGGTCCTGCGCCACGCGATTGATGCACCAGAGCACCTATCGGACAGGATTCACGAGGCGCTTGGCCCCGAGGCCCTTGAAAACCTGCACCGGCTTCGCCATGTGGCCATCAGCCCCTGCGTGCGCCGACCCGGCGATGTTGAACTGGCCGAGATGACCCTGGCCGAAGAACTCGCAAAACTCACCGCGCTGCGCGGGCTGACCGCTGAGATGGCCGAAGCACGTGAAGAGATTGCCGAGCTCGAAGACGAGGCGGTGACCTGGCGCGTTGCGCAGGCCGCCGAAGAGCATAACCGCGCCAGTCGCTCGCAGAACGAGGACAAGGCAATCTTTGACGTGGCCGACAATGGCGCGCGAATCAAGCGGGACGAACGGGACGCGCTGGATGCGATTGTCTCGGGAATCAACTTTGAACGAAAACGCTAATAAGGGCGTTTTGCTAAGGAACATGGGAAAAAAACAGGGTAAACGGGTGGCCGAATCAGATCTTCGCGCTAATGATTCGTTTCAGCCGAATCACCCAGCCCTGCAGGAGCATTGAATGGCCGCCAAAGACACCAACGACGACCGCAAGCCCGACGAACAGGAACCCGAAACATCGCTGGATATGAGCCAGGCCGCGATCAAGAAGATGATCGCCGAGGCCCGCGAGAAGGGATACATCACCTACGATCAGCTCAACCAGGTGCTGCCGCCCGATCAGGTCAGCTCTGAACAGATCGAGGATGTGATGTCGATGCTCTCCGAGATGGGCATCAATATCATCGAAGATGAAGAGGCCGAAGAGGAAGAACAGAAAGGCTCGACCGATCTGGTCACCACCGAGGGCGCGCGCGAAGTCACGCTGGCCAGTGCCGCGACCGAAAAGCTGGATCGTACCGATGATCCCGTCCGCATGTATCTGCGCGAGATGGGGTCTGTCGAACTGCTCAGCCGTGAGGGCGAGATCGCCATCGCCAAACGGATCGAGGCCGGGCGCAACACGATGATCGCAGGGCTCTGCGAAAGCCCGCTGACCTTCCAGGCGATCACGATCTGGCATGACGAACTTCTGTCCGAAGATATTCTGCTGCGCGATGTCATTGATCTTGAAACCACGTTTGGCAACCAGCTTGGGGATGAGGAAGAGGCCGAAGAACCGGTCGTCGCCCCTGCTGCCGCGCCTGTGGATGCGGCGAAACCGGCCAATACCGACAAGGGGCCGGAGCTGGATGCCGATGGCAACCCGATTGCGCAGGATGACGACGACGACGAGGACGAACAGGCCAACATGTCGCTGGCCGCGATGGAAGCGGCCCTGAAGGATCAGGTGCTGACCACGCTGGAGCGGATCTCGTCGGATTACGCGCAGCTCAGCGAGATGCAGGATAACCGGATCTCGGCCACGCTGAACGAGGATGGCTCGTTCAGCACGAAGGACGAGGACACCTATCAGGCGCTGCGTTCCGAGATCGTGGAACTGGTGAACGGGCTGCACCTGCATAACAACCGGATCGAAGCGCTGATCGACCAGCTTTATGGCATCAACCGCCGGGTGATGTCGCTGGACAGCGCGATGGTGAAGCTGGCCGATCAGGCCCGCATCAACCGCCGCGAATTCATCGACACCTATCGCGGACGCGAACTGGACCCGAACTGGCTGACCGAAATGGCCGAAAAGCCGGGCCGGGGCTGGCAGATGTTCATCGAACGCTCGACCGACAAGGTCGAGGAGCTGCGCGCCGACATGGCGCAGGTTGGTCAGTATGTGGGCCTCGACATCAGCGAATTCCGCCGCATCGTCCAGCAGGTGCAGAAGGGCGAGAAAGAGGCGCGTCAGGCCAAGAAGGAAATGGTCGAGGCGAACCTGCGTCTGGTGATCTCGATCGCCAAGAAATACACCAACCGTGGGCTGCAGTTCCTTGACCTTATTCAGGAAGGCAATATTGGCCTGATGAAGGCGGTGGATAAGTTCGAATACCGCCGCGGCTACAAGTTCTCGACCTACGCCACCTGGTGGATTCGTCAGGCGATCACGCGGAGTATCGCGGATCAGGCGCGCACCATCCGTATTCCGGTTCACATGATCGAAACGATCAACAAGCTGGTGCGCACCGGTCGCCAGATGCTGCACGAAATCGGTCGCGAGCCGACGCCGGAAGAACTGGCCGAAAAGCTGCAGATGCCGCTTGAGAAGGTCCGCAAGGTGATGAAGATCGCCAAGGAACCGATCTCTCTCGAAACGCCGATTGGCGATGAGGAAGACAGCCAGCTGGGCGATTTCATCGAGGACAAGAATGCCGTGCTGCCGCTGGACAGCGCCATTCAGGAAAACCTCAAGGAAACCACGACCCGTGTGCTGGCCTCGCTCACCCCGCGCGAGGAACGCGTTCTACGGATGCGCTTTGGCATCGGCATGAACACCGACCACACGCTGGAGGAGGTCGGCCAGCAGTTCAGCGTGACCCGCGAACGTATCCGCCAGATCGAGGCCAAGGCTCTGCGCAAGCTCAAGCATCCCAGCCGGTCGCGCAAGCTGCGGTCTTTCCTGGATCAGTAAGCAGAGATCACATCGCTAACCATCTGAACCCGCTGGGAAACCGGCGGGTTTTTTGTGGCGCCGGACAACGTGGCTGACAAGAGTGTGACGGACCATGTCCGCGTGGGGCGAAACAGCTATCTTTGAAACAGTAAAGATCAAACAGGATGTTTCGCCATGAAAAAACTCTTCCTTCCCGCTGCACTCGCTGTTGTTGCACAAACTGCTTTGGCTTCGGGGGAAACCCCGGACTTTGTGTTCGACCGGGTTAACATCAATCAGGTGAATTCCAACGTCTTCGAAGCCATTCCAAGAGGCGCGACGAATACCGACCGCATCTGGTGTGCGGCATCGGAGTATGCGGTGCGGCGTTTGGGGGCAGACTGGCAGCAAGAGCTCTATGTGGAACGCGGTTATGGTCGGAGCGAAACCACCGGCAGGCTAACGTCGATCCAATTCACTCTTGAACCCTCGGCCACCGGCGTCACGCCGAGGGATCGCGGGTTTGGATTTCAACCCGGTTCCAATGTGTCAATCCAGTTGGCGAATACGCGATGCGGACAGATCCCGTTCCGCACGAACTAGGCCGACGGAGCTGTCTTAATCGTCGCTCAGGCGAGATGCCCCTGGCTCATAAGCGATCAAGAGGGCGGCCGCAGGGCCACCCCTTCGCTAGCGGAATTTTCGCAATGAGACTATGTGCCTAGCATGCAATCCAAGCTATCTTACACTCAAGGATTGATAGTGAGGGCTCTGAAACGATGCGATATTTGGCCTTGGCGGGGCTTGTGCTTGCCTCCGCATGTGATGTTGGAACCGGGGAAGCACCGAAATATGCCTTCGTTTCTCCGTATGGACCACGTGTGAATCCGGTCAATGCCAACGAGTTCGAGGTGATCCTAAACGCCGGTGGCGCCTTTGATGGCTATTGGTGTGGCGCCTCGGAATATGCGCGCCGCAAACTCGGTGCAACTTGGTCGGACCGCGTCTATGTCGCCAGCCCGATCAGCCAAAGTGTCACCACCGACCGGCGCTCGGCGGTCCGCTTTACGCTTGATCCTGCGGCGCTGGGGATTACGCCGACCAACGAGACCTTTCAGATCGGTTTCAATGTAGGCGACAACATGTCCATCACGCAGGCAGATATGCGTTGTAGCACTGCGCGCCCCTTCACCATCGGAGGAAGAGGCTGACCTCTGACCAGGATATGCAATGCTTTGATTCAAAATGCGCTCCATCTCGGGAACAGAAACGCAGGTGATCCGGGAACTAGAGATCAAGACGCGTGGGCAGGGCCTTTATGAGGTGACGGGGCAGGTGCGCGACGCCTTGACCGGCGGCGGCGATGGGGTGCTGACCCTGTTCGTGCGCCATACTTCCTGTTCGCTGCTCATTCAGGAAAATGCCGACCCCGAAGTTCAGACCGATCTGAAAGCCTTCTTTCAACGGCTGGTACCGCCCTCGGATCATCCGTCGATGTCGTATCTGCGCCACACCTATGAGGGGCCCGACGATATGCCCGCCCATATCAAGGCGGCGCTGTTGCCGGTGAGCCTGCAAATCCCGGTTTCGAGCGGGGTGCCAATGCTGGGCACGTGGCAGGGCGTTTATCTGTTCGAACACCGCGACGCACCGCATCAACGCCGGATTGCGCTTCATTTCGGCTGAAACCACACCATAATCTAGCGGTGCATTTTTCCGGCTACCCAAAATGCAGAGGGTATCCTATAGTTGTGGATAAGTGGGCCGAAGCGCTCACAATTCGAGGCGGAAATACAAGTCAAGACAACGAGGGAGACGGCGAATGCGCTGCCCGTTTTGCGGAAATATCGACACTCAGGTCAAGGATTCCAGACCGGCGGAGGATCACGTTTCGATCCGGCGGCGGCGCTTCTGCCCGGCCTGTGGCGGCCGGTTCACCACCTATGAGAGGGTGCAACTGCGCGATCTGGTGGTTATCAAATCCAACGGCAAACGCGAGGATTTCGACCGCGACAAGCTGGAGCGCTCGATCCGCATTTCGATGCAGAAACGCCCGATTGAGCCCGACCGTATCGACCAGATGATCTCGGGCATTGTGCGGCGGCTGGAAAGCATGGGCGAGACGGATATTCCTTCGAACCGGATCGGCGAGATCGTGATGGAGGCATTGGCCCGGATCGACACCGTGGCCTATGTGCGCTTTGCCAGCGTTTACAAGAACTTCCAGGCGGCGGATGACTTCGAGGAATTCGTTCACGAGCTACGCCCGCCAAGCCCCCCCAGCGAAGAATGACGTCACCAGACGAAAGATATGTGGCGTTGGCCCTGTCCTTGGGCCGACGCGGTCAGGGTATGACATGGCCCAACCCTTCGGTCGGTTGCGTGATCGTGCGCGAAGGGCGTGTCGTCGGGCGTGGCTGGACCCAGCCCGGCGGGCGACCTCATGCCGAGACCGAGGCGCTGGCGCAGGCGGGTGGGGCCGCGCGCGGTGCCACCGCTTATGTTTCCTTGGAACCCTGCGCCCATCAGGGCAAGACGCCCCCTTGTGCTCAGGCGTTGATCGATGCGGGCGTCGCACGGGTTGTCGCGGCGGTCGAGGATAGCGATGCACGTGTGGCAGGGCAGGGTTTTGCGATGCTGCGCGCGGCAGGGGTCACCGTAGATACCGGTGTTCTGGATCAGCAGGCGATGCGCGATCATGCGGGTTTTTTTATGCGCACCGAACAGGGGCGTCCGCTGGTCACGCTTAAGCTGGCCAGCAGCTTTGATGGCCGGATCGCCACCGCTACGGGACAGAGCAAATGGATCACCGGGCCAGAGGCACGCCGCGCCGTGCATGCGATGCGCGCGCGCCATGACGCGGTGATGGTCGGCGCAGGAACGGTGCGGGCAGATGATCCGTCTTTGACCGTGCGTGATCTGGGCATTGCGCAACAGCCGGTGCGGGTCGTCGTCTCTCGCCATCTGGACCTGCCCTTGATGAGCCAGTTGGCTCGCAGCGCCGCCGAACATCCGGTCTGGCTCTGCCATGGGCCGGGCGCCGATCACGAGCGCATGCTGGCCTGGGAGAGGCTAGGCGCAAAGCTGGTGCCCTGCGCAGTGCATGGCACCCAGCTTGACGCTGCTGATCTGTTACAACAACTGGGCTCGGCCGGGTTGACGCGGGTGTTCTGCGAGGGTGGCTCGGCGCTTGCAGCGTCGCTGCTGGCTGATGATCTGGTTGACGAGTTCGTGGGCTTTGGCGCGGGGCTTGCCATCGGAGCCGAGGGGCTGCCGGCGATTGGCGCGATGGGGCTGGACCGGCTTGAGGATGCGCCCCGCTTCACCCTGTCGGAAACCCGACAGATCGGCGCAGATATCCTGCACCGGTGGACGCGTGCGTTGAAGTAAGGCGTTCGGAACACAACAAATGCGCCTTATCGCCAATGTCCCGAGCGCGCGCAGCATGACAGGGTATTGGCGATTCGAGTTTTTTCCGAACGCCCTGACTCCTCAGCGCCAATAGGGCGCATAGGTCGCAAAGACACCTTGCAGTTTTGACAGCAACCGGTTTGCCAGACCCGGATGCGGAATGTCGCCGCTGGCCAGCCGGTCGACGGCCACCTCGACCGGGCAGGGCAGGCCGGTCACCGGGTCACGATAGCGCGGGTAGTCGATCAGAACCGCATGGACCAACCCCATCAGGTCGGGCCGCGCGCCGCGCCGCGCCGGAACCGGCCCCAGATCCTCGGTCAGGCCCCAGCCCGCATAAAACGGCGCGCCCAGCGTGGTCACCTTGACGCTACGCAAGAGCGCCTCGAACCCCATGAGCGAGGTCATGGTCCAGAGCTCGTCCACCTGTGCCAACAGGGTCGCCGGGTCACTCTGCTCGGCCACCAGATCGGCCAGGCCCGTGGCGTCGAGCTTGCCCGCGCGCAGCCCCGCCTCGACATCCGGGTGCGGTTTGTAGATCAGGACCGCATCGGGACGAGCGGCGCGCGCGGCTTGCAGCAGGTCCAGATTGGTCCGCACCAGCTCTGTTCCCTGCAGGATCGAGGCATCGTCCTCGACCTGTCCCGGCACCAGAATGCGATGCCCCGCTGGCAGGTCCGGCCGGTCCCCCGCCAGATTGTATTTGGTCACGCCATCGCTGATCAGCCGCGCGACCAGCCGCTCGGCCCGCCTGCGCTCGCCATCGCTCAGGTTCTCGCGCCGCGCGATCATTTCTTCCAGATCAGAAGGGCGCTTGGGGTCGTAATAGATGCCACTGTTATCCGTCACTAGCGACAGCGGTGGCACCAGTTCTGCGCCCAGACCGCGCGAGCGCAGAAAGCCGTCTTCGACTAGGGTGGCGTCGGTATCCGTGCCCGCTTTCGAGGCCCAGATCATGCGCGGGCGGGTGTCGCCCTGAGGGCGGGTTTCGGCAAAACTGACCTTGCCATGGCTGCCGAAGGCCCGCCGGATGGCCGGGCGTTTCCACAGCCGCATGCCCGAGGCGATCCAGCCGTGATGGTCCTGCCGCCAGGCCCGCGCCTGAGCCTCCATCATGTCCAGCGCGCATTCCAGATCGCAGAGCCGGTCGCGGCAAGGGTCGTACCAGATTGGATAGAGGATCATTGCGGCGGCAAAAAGCTGCGCGCGCGTCAGCTTGCGTTCGCGTCTGGGAACCGGATTTTCATCCAGCGTCAGGCCCCAGCCCGCATAGAAAGGCGTGCCGAAGATGCGCGGTTTGTGCCCCGCCAATATGGCCTCGAACCCCAGTTGCGACGACAGCGTGTAGACGCCCACCGCCCCCTCCAGCAGCGACCAGGGGCTGATCGGCTGATCCAGCAGGCTGACGCGGTGATTTTCGTCCGCCTCCGAGTAATAGCCGCCGCGATAGCCCGCAGTGGTTTCAGGATGGGTCTTGATGATCACCCGCGCTCCGGGATGTTCCTCTTGCGCAAAGACCAGCATCTCGCGGAACAGCGCGTCATTGCCGCCGCTGGCCCGAACCGAGGCATCGTCGCGGGTCTGGTCCACCACCAGCACATAGCCGGGATCGGGCGGGACCAGCGAAGGATCGACGGCGCAATATTTGCTCAGATGCAGGGCGCGCATGCGGGCGATTGCATCGCGCGCGCGGTTGAGAAGCGCTGTGTCATCCAGCGGATGCGTGGTCAGCAGACCCTCCAGATCGGACGGGATCGTGGCATCGAAATGCACGCCCGCGCGATCAAGGTTGAGACCGATGGGCGGTTCCCCGGCGCGGCCCGGATGAAGCGAGCGCAGAAAGCTGTCCTCGACCCGCAAGAGTGGCGCGCCCCGGCGCGCGGCGATCGCCTTGCCGCGATGGGCGGTTGGGCTGTCGCCCCAGATACCGACCAGATCATCCGCACCCGGCAGTCCGACCCGGATGTCATAACCGGCCAGCGACAGAATGCGGCGCTCCCGGCGCTGGGTCAGGAAGCCAAAGTTGTAAACAAACAATCGGTGGCGATCGCCACCGGTTGCCTGTTCAAATTCTGAGTTCACCAGATCAGTTCGTCAGCGTCTTGACGTTTGCAAAGGGTGTCAGGCCACCTGCGATGAGCGAGATCGCCTTGGTCCATTGCGCATAGGGCGCTTCGGTCACATAAAGCGTATCCTCGTCCCGGATCACGAAATCCCGCGCCAGGAACAGCCCGTTGGGTTCAGTCAGGTTCAGCACATAGACCATGCGTTGCGCGCCCTGAAGATCGTTGCGACCCAGAACCTGTCCCGCAATTTCGGCCGGCTCGTTGCGCAGGACAAACACGCCCGTCGGATCCGAGGCGGAAGAGACAAGCCCGCCGATCTGAGCGATCGCTTCCAGCGCTGACAGGTCCTGTGTCTCGAACGGGACACGCGCCTGGCTCTGGGTCGCGCCGAGTGCGGTGAATGTACGGTCGTCTTCTTCGACCAGAATGCGATCACCGCCGCGCAGCGCCACGTCCAATTCGGGATGCTGAAACAAGTCCTGATACCAGATCTTGCCTTTCTGGCGCCCGCGAATGACGGTTACTTGGGCAATTTCAGGCTCGATGACGATGCCGCCCGCCTGTGCCAGCATGGCAGACAGGGTGCGCGTCGGGCGTTCGATGGGAAAGACACCTTGCGCCCCAACCGATCCGGTGACCGAGACGGTTGCACCATCACCTGCCAGCCGTCGCACTTCGACTTGCGGGTCTGGTGTCTGTTCCTCCAGTTTTGCAGTGATCTCCTGGCGCAGCTGATTGGGCGTGCTGCCCGAGGCACGCACGCGTCCAGCATAGGGCACGAAGATAAACCCATCGCTGTCAACCTGCACCTCTTCCAGAGGGGTCGAGTTGCTGACCTCGCCCGAAAGCAGCCCGTCATCGACGTTTTCCCAGATGGTCAGGCCCAGAACGTCACCGGGGCGAATCGTGTCAGAGGTGAGCTGCGATGCCGACTTGAAGCTGTCGGAAAACCCAAGCGCAGGCACCACGGCGGTTGCGCGCGTAACGCGGTCGTTGACCGCCACGACAAAAGAATCGCCCTCATTTTGCACCGAACCCGCAAAGATCTGGCTTTTGCTTGGCCCAGAACGGGGCAGCGAGCAAGACGCCACCAGACCCAGAACAGCCAGCAACGCAATGGGTTTCGCCCAGCGATTGGTAATGGAATTCACTGTCGGTCTCCTCGACCCTTTTGGTAGGCCTGCCTCGGGTTTCGGGCAAGCTAGCGAAATCGAGCGTCAATTTCCAGAGGCCGCGGGTGCGACAGTCAGTTCACCAGACGTAACTGTTGCTGCGGGGCCGCGTTTCCCGCTTTCAGCATTTCATAGGGATCGCCGGGTGCCAGCATCATGTCGACCACCTGTCGCAGCAATTGCTGACGTCCCTTGCGGGCGTAGTAGCCGCCGGGCACCTGGCTGGTTTCCAGCAGATATCGCCGATAGCAGCGATAAGCGTCCTTGTCGGGGCGCGCGGGGCCCTCGAAGAACGCCGCCAGCGGCTGATCCGAAACGAATTCGGGCTTTGCATAGACCGCCGTGCCGAAGATTTTCAGCGGTATGCCACGCCACAGCACCTGCTGCCCCGAGGTGGAATTGACCGTGACCGCACTTCGCGCGTGATCCAGCAACTGCGCCAGCTTGCCGCCGCGCACATAATGCACCCGCGCGCCGATCCCGTGTTCGCGGGCCAGCCGCCGAACCTCCTGGCGCAGCGGGACGCGGTCATTTTCGAGCGGATGCGCCTTGATCACCAGATGATGATGGCCCGGTGCACCTTCGGCGAAGCCCTTGAACAGGGCGTCGAGAAACTCGGTCATGCGGGCGAAGGGCGAGTGGTTCTGAAACGAGCTGTCCTGCTCAAGTTGCAACAGGGCAAGGTGATAGGGAAACCCGCCGCCGCGCACACGCAACGTGGCGATGCGGCGCTCAATCGCGTGAACCGGCATCAGCAGCAACCGTTTCAGGTAGAGCTTGAACTCAGTCGTCACCGGAAACTCGCGATGGGGTTGGAAGTTCCGGTAGCGGCGGTTTCTGAACATGACGAACCAATGGTACAGCGCGCCATAAAAGATGTGCTCGCGCATATCGCCCCAATGGGCGGGCGGCGGCGGAGAATCATGATCGGAGTGATCCAGATCGTCCTGCATCTGCGCCACGCTCATGTGCATGAGCCGCGAATGACCGTTCGAGCCGTCGCGCTCATAGGTCACCCAATAGGGGCGCAGATAGCCTTCTTCGAACACATGCACTTTCACCCCCCGCGCACGGGCGATCCGGATGGCGTTTGCGTGGATCGGGCGGGCATCGCCATAGAGCACGACATCGGTCACCCCGTGCCGATCCAGCAGCGCGCTCAGCGCATCGGGCCAGTCTGCAAGGGTTCCGCGATAGGGAATGTAACGCGCCGCGTGACGCCAGAAGGCCTGGTCGCCCGCATTGAAGCCCACGCGCCAGGTTTCGGCGCCGGTGGCGCGCAGCATCCGGGCAAGGCTGTGGAAGAACGGGCCATGCGGACCTTGCAGGAACAGGAACACGCGCCGTGCTTTCGGCGGCGTGGCATTGTCCTGTTTTTCGGCCTCATGGATCATCTGCGTGATACTGCTCTGTCTTTTGGTCGAAACTATGACCAGAACCGCACTTGCAGGCAAGCGGGGGCTTGCCCGTTGCGCGGTGCGTCGTTAGGTCAGCAGTAAGGCAAACACGCAGAGGTTTCGAAAATGTTCACGGGTATCGTCACAGATGTGGGCACGGTCATCGAACTGGATCAGCAGGGCGACCTGCGGGCGCGTATCCGGACAGGCTATGACACGGCGGGGATCGATATCGGCGCCTCGATCGCGAGCGACGGTGTCTGCCTGACGGTGATCGCGCTCGGTGAGGATTGGTACGACGTGCAGATCAGCGCCGAGACCGTGTCAAAGACAAACCTCGGTACGTGGAAGGTCGGCAAGCGCGTCAACCTGGAGCGCGCGCTCAAGGTGGGTGACGAGTTGGGTGGGCATATTGTGTCGGGCCATGTGGATGGCGTGGCCGAGGTGATCGCGGTCGAGGATGAGGGCGACAGCACGCGCGTTACCTTCCGCGCGCCGGACGATCTGGCGCGGTTCATTGCGCCCAAGGGCTCGGTCGCGCTCAACGGTACCTCGCTGACGGTAAACGATGTGCAGGGGGCCGAGTTCGGCATCAACTTCATCCCGCATACCAAAGAGGTCACGACATGGGGCGAGGTTGGCACCGGCGATTACATCAATCTTGAGATCGACACACTGGCACGCTACGTCGCGCGGCTGAACGAGGTCGGCTGAACCGCGTCAGGCAGCTTGCCGCGCATCCGGGCGACGTCTATCAAGGCTGAACAGAGGCAAGGCTCAGGCAGGGCAGGGACAATATGCGCATTCTTCTGACAAATGATGACGGCATCAACGCGCCGGGTCTCGCCGTTCTGGAAGAGATCGCCGCCGAGATCGCTGGCCCTGAAGGTGAGGTCTGGGTCGTGGCGCCCGCATTCGAGCAATCGGGCGTGGGACATTGCATCAGCTACACCCGCCCGATGATGGTCATCAAGCTGGAAGACCGCCGCTATGCCGCCGAGGGCAGCCCGGCGGATTGCGTCATGGTGGCCGCGCATGACGTGATGAAGGACATAGCGCCTGACCTTGTGCTGTCTGGTGTGAATCGGGGCAACAATGCCGGTGAGAACACGCTTTATTCCGGCACGATCGGCGCCGCGATGGAGGCGGCGCTGCAGGGTCTGCCCGCCATCGCGCTGTCGCAATTCTATGGCCCTGAAAATCGCGACCTTGAGGACCCGTTCGAGGTGGCACGCAAACATGGCGCGCGGGTGGTCCGGTCCATTCTGGACAACAGCCCGCCCGATGATGGCAGCTATCGGCTGTTCTATAACGTCAACTTTCCGCCGGTGCCTGCGGAAGGTCTGGCGGGTATCCGCGTGGTGCCGCAGGGCTATCGTCCGCATGCGCGCTTTTCGGTCATGCCGCAGAATTCGCCCTCAGGCCGCCGGTTCCTTTGGATACAAGGGGGGGACCAGCGCGAGCGGAGCGAGCCGGGCACTGATGTCTCCGCCAATCTCGATGGCTATATCTCGGTCACGCCGATGCGCGCCGATCTGACCGCCCATGACCAACTGCAGGCGCTGAAAGCGATCGAATGAGCGGACCCGACGCCGAAACCAAGATGCAGTTCCTCTATCACCTGCGCTCGCGCGGGGTGACGGATGCGAAGGTGCTGGCCGCGATGGAAGAAATCGATCGCGGCCCCTTTGTGCGCGGTCTGTTCACCGGGCGCGCCTATGAGGACATGCCGCTGCCGATTGCCTGCGGGCAGACCATCAGCCAGCCCTCGGTGGTGGGGATCATGACCCAGGCGCTGGAGCTGACACCGCGCGACAAGGTGCTGGAGGTAGGGACGGGCTCGGGCTATCAGGCTGCGGTTCTGGCCCGGCTGGCACGGCGGGTCTATACGATCGAGCGCCATGCGCGGCTGGTGCGCGAGGCGATGCAGCTGTTTCACGAGCTCGATCTGGTCAATATCACCGCCATCGTCGGCGATGGATCGCATGGTTTGCCCGAACAGGCCCCCTTTGACCGCATCATTGTGACCGCAGCCGCCGAAGATCCGCCCGGCCCGCTCTTGGCGCAACTCAAGATCGGGGGTATCATGGTGGTGCCGGTCGGTCAGTCCGATGCGGTTCAGACGTTGATCCGGGTGCGCCGGACGGATGCGGGCTACGACTATGACGAGCTGCGCCCGGTGCGCTTCGTGCCCTTGCTGGAAGGGCTGGGAAAAGACGGCTGAACCGGGTAGGGCAGACCCGGTAGATCAAGCCTCCGGTCAACAGGGGGCGCGGATTTTGAGGATTGAGATATGGCAGTACCCTTTGTCGGTTCCCGTATGCGCTGGCCGCTGGCCATCGCTGCAACGGGGCTCCTTGCGGCCTGCGAAGGGCCGCTGGATTATGATCTGCGCGGCCAGGTCGGGGCGTTCAACACCACCGAAGCCGCCCAGAACGTCAACACGCAGGCCCGCCCCAGCCCCGATAGCCGGGGCGTGATCTCATACCCGACTTATCAGGTTGCGGTGGCGCGGCGCGGTGACACCGTCACCTCGTTGTCGAACCGGATCGGGGTGCCGCCCGGCGAAGTGGCGCGGTTCAACGGGCTCAACGCCAATGACAAGCTGCGCGATGGCGAGGTTGTGTCGCTGCCGCGCCGGGTTGCCGAACCCGCGCCGGGCACCGGCAATGTGGATATCGCCACGCTGGCCGGGTCCGCCATCGATCAGGCCCCGGACACCACGCCGGTGCAGACCACCACGCTGGCCCCGGCCAAACCCGCTACAGCGGCCGCTCCGGCGGGCCCGGAACCGATCCGCCACAAGGTCAAACGCGGCGAGACCGCCTATACCGTCTCACGGCTCTATCAGGTGCCGGTCAAATCGCTGGCCGAATGGAACGGGCTTGGCCCCGATTTCGCCATCCGCGAGGGCCAGTTCCTGTTGATCCCGGTCAAGGATCAGCCCGCGCCGATCCCGGTTGCGGTGGCAACCACTACAACAGCGGTTAGCGGGCCGGGGCAGGGCAGCCCGACCCCGACACCGCCCAGCTCGACCACGGCACTGCCGGATGAGAAAATTTCTGCCAAGGCACCGGAGACGCCGGATGTGTCGTTGTCTGAACAAGCCACGAACAGCTCTGCCCGCCTGGGCTATCCGGTGACCGGCAAGATCATCCGGACCTATGCCAAGGGCAAGAACGAGGGCATCGATATTGCCGCCGCCCCGGGCACCGCCGTTCTGGCCGCCGAGGCGGGCACCGTGGCCGCAATCACCGCGGATGCCGATGAGGTGCCGATCATCGTTGTGCGCCACAAGAACAACCTGCTAACGGTCTATGCCAATGTGGCCGATATCGAGGTTCAAAAGGGCGACAGGGTAAAACGTGGCCAGAAGGTTGCTCAGTTGCGCAGCGGCAATGACGCCTATGTGCATTTCGAAGTGCGCGAAGGGTTCGAAAGCGTCGATCCCGGACCCTATCTGAAGTGATACGGGCGCCCGGCGGCCTTAGCCGGGCTCACGCCTATCGGCAGTAGTTGCCGCTCCGGTGACGGGCCGTGTCCATGTGGAAATGATCCTGATGGTAGCGGTCGGCATTGGGTCCCAGCACAGTGCTAAACGGGCCGCAAGCCGCGCGCCAGGCGCGCAGTAGGGCTTTGCGCGACTGGCCTTGACGCCAGCCGCCCGCGACGGTGATGGTGCGGCCGGTATCCAGCGTGAAGCCCGAGATGTCGATCGCCTTGCCCTTGCCGTGTTCCGAGATTTTTGCACCACGTCTGTTGTTGCGGGTCCGGCAGGAGTAATGCGCTGCCACTTCCAAGCGGGCCACCCGCCCCATAGGCTGGAAGGCCGGCTTGACCCCGCGCTGCACCCATCTGTTCAGCGCTTCCGCCGTTTCGCAGGTCATGACCGAGGGGCGGCTCAGCAAGACACCGCCAACAGATTTCACCCGCACCGCGTCCTTCGCGCCGCAGCCGCGCAGCTTACCGGGAACGTTGCCGACTTTTTCGCCCTGAATGTCGACATCACCGCAGACCGAGGTCTTGCGCAGCTTGCGTTTCTTGAAAAAGATATTTTGTTCCAGCCCCTTCGGACGCACTGTGGGGCGCAGCGAAACATCGGGTCCGGGGGTTATCGATTCCAGGATACGCGCGGTTGCCTGGATCGCCTGCTCGGAGGCCGGGCGCGCGACCGGGCGGAGGCGGGTTGTGGTGGCCACAAAGGCTGCGGAGGTCACCTCAACGGTTTCGACGGGGCGCATCTGTGGGCGAGGAGAGGTGTCGGGACTGAGGGCCTGGGCCATGTCGCTGCAGACCAGTGATGCGGCCATCGCCGCCAGGCACCATCTCCACCCTGTCATGTCTTGGCCTTCCCTCGTCCGAAATCGGGGGCATCGGTATCCTGCCCCGCTTCGATAATGCCGCGTCTGATAGCACGTGTATGGGTGAAATAGTCAAATAACATGTCGCCATCGCCGGTGCGGATGGCGCGTTGCAGCGCAAAGAGCTCTTCGGTGAAACGGCCGAGAATCTCCAGCGTCGCTTCTTTGTTGGTCAGGAACACATCGCGCCACATGGTCGGGTCACTGGCCGCGATCCGGGTGAAGTCCCGGAAGCCCGCGGCGGAATATTTTATGACCTCGCTATCGGTCACCCGGCGCAGATCGTCGGCCACGCCCACCATCGTATAGGCAATCAGGTGCGGCGCGTGGCTGGTCACCGCCAGCACCAGATCGTGACGCTCAACCTCCATCTCTTCGACGTTGGAGCCCAGGCCTTCCCAAAACGCGCGCAGATTTGCCACCGCTTGGGCATCGCTGCCTTCGACGGGGACCAGCAGGCACCAGCGGTTGTCGAATAGTTCCGCAAAGCCGGACTCGGGCCCCGAATGCTCGGTCCCCGCCAGCGGGTGGGCGGGGACGAAATGCACGCCCTCGGGGATATGCGGCGAGACCGCCTCGACCACGCTGCGCTTGACCGAGCCAACATCTGACACCGTCGTGCCGGGTTTCAGCACCGGGGCGATCTCGGCGGCTACCGCGCCCATGGCGCCCACCGGAACGCAGAGCACCGCCAGATCAGCACCCTCCACAGCCTCGGCCGCGCTGTCGCAAACCCGGTCGCAGAGCCCGATGCGGCGTGCGGTGTCGCGGGTTTCTTGCGAACGGGCATAGCCGGTGACTTCACCGGCAAGGCCGCCGCGCTTGATGGCCCAAAACATTGAGGAAGCGATCAGGCCCAGACCGATCAGGGCCACGCGATCATAAATCTGGCTCATGCCCGACCTGCCTTGAAGCCGCGCACGGCCTCGGCGATCCGGCGACAGGCGGCCTCATCCCCCACGGTGATACGCAGCGCATGAGGCAGGCCATAGCCCGCCACCTTGCGCACGATCAGACCCTGAGATTGCAGGTAGGTGTCGCAGGCGTCCGCCTCGGGCTGATCCGAGAAACGCGCCAGAATGAAATTAGTGCAGGAGGTGTCAGATGGCACGCCCGCCTCGGCCAGCTCCCCGGCAAGCCAGGCGCGCAGGCGCGTGTTTTCGGCGCGGCAATGCTTGACATAGTCACGATCGCGCACCGCTGCCTCTGCCGCGACCAAGGCGGTAGAAGACAGGTTGAAGGGCTGGCGGATACGGTTCAGCACATCGATGATCTCTTGCGGGGCATAGCCCCAGCCGACGCGCATGCCGCCCAAACCATAGATCTTGGAGAAGGTGCGGGTCATGATCACGTTATCGCGCGATGCAACTAACGCCGCGCCGCCATCGAAGCCCTCGACAAATTCCGCATAAGCCCCGTCCAGCACCAGGATCGCCTGTGGCGGCAAGCCATCGGCCAGCCGCGCAATCTCGCCCTCGGCCAGCATGGTCGAGGTTGGATTGCCGGGATTGGTGAGGAACACCACCTTGGTGCGCTCCGAACAGGCGGCGAGGATGGCATCCACATCGACCTTGCGCTCGCTCTCATCCACCTGCACAGGGGTGGCCCCAACCATGCGGGCCAGGATCGGGTACATGGAAAAGCCATGGCGCGTATAGATCACGTCATCACCGGGACCGGCATAGGCGTGCACCACAAATTGCAACACCTCGTCCGAGCCGACGCCGCAGATGATCTGGTCGGGGTTCAGCCCATGCACCTCACCGATTGCCGCCCGCAGCGGTGCGTGATCGGTCGTGGGGTAGCGATGCAGCAAGGCGGCGCTATCGCGTACCGCTTCGATCGCCTTGGGACTCGGCCCATGGGGGTTTTCGTTGGAACTCAGCTTGATGACATTGGCCACGCCGTCCACATGCGCAGCCCCACCCTGATAGAGGGCGATGTCCATTATTCCGGGCTGCGGTGTGAGTTTATTCATGTCAGGCTCCTTGATGGACCCCTAATAACGGCCTCACACCGCAGAGGAAAGCGGCAAGATCAGGCCGCTTTCTTCATCGTCTTTGCCTTGCGCGCGAACTCGGCCTTGATCATGTTCTGCATCTTCTTGCGCAGCTCCGCATCCTTGCGCATCGCGTCATTGGCAAGCTTCTGCATCTGGCCCGCATTCTGCGACCCGTCCGAGGAATTCACCGCATCGACAGCGGCCTTTTCAATCGCCTTGCCGGTCAGGCTTTCGGCCACCTTGATATAGATCTCGCCCGCATGTTTGCTGGCCAGCGTATCGAACGTGTCGGCGCCATAGAGCTTGACCAGATCACCGCGCATGGATTCCATGACCTTGGGCGCCATGGTCTTGCGCAGAAACGCCTCACCCGCGCCGGGCAGCTTCTTGGTGAAGCCTTCCAGCGCCTTGGCCGAGGCATGGGACATGATGCCCGCCGTCAGCGTCTTGGCGACCGCTTCCTTGACTTCCTTGAGGGTGGGCGCGCGGCCCTTTTCGATCATCGGTTTCATCAGGCCGATGGTTTCCTTCAAGGCATTGGTGACCAGTGCCTCGCCCGCCTTTGAGGTCAGGAAGCGTTTGAAAAACGCCTCCGCCGCCTTTTTCGAGAGATTGCCGGTAAGCTTTGGCAGCACCGCAGCGGCCAGCTTGGCCGCCAAGCCCTTGGACAGCGCATCGCCCAGCTTGCCGCCCGCAGCGCCTGCAAGACCGGCGATGAAACTGTCGATGAACACTTTCTTGGCCGCCCCGTCCCAGGTCACCTTGTTGCCGGCGAGATACTCGCCAAACTGTCCGGCCCCCGATTTCAGCGCCTCGGTGCTGGCGGCGGCAACCGCATTGGCCTTGGCTGGCGTCATGCCCTTGGTAACCACCAAGCGCGCCGTCATATAGGCCTCGACTGCCGCAAAAGAGGTATCGCGCACAACTTCCAGCCCACTCAGCATAGAGCCGGCAGTACTGATGCGCGCCTGGATGAACTTCTTGTAGGATTTGACCGCCTTGTTATAGACCTTGGTCGCCTTCTGGTCCTGCTTGTAGACCTTGTTCCAGTCAGGGCTGGATTTGCCCGCCAGCGTTTTCAGAAAGGATGCCTCGGAGCGCGCATTCAGAATATCGGTCCAGGGCGGATCGGTCGTGTCGTTGACGGTGCTCACGGCGAATTCGACCAGCGCATTCATCAGCCCGTCCTGCGCCTGCCGGGTCTTTTCGATGTCGTTGCAGATATCGACCCAGACCTCGGCCTCGGAGTGCATCTTGTTGGCTTTGGACAGGACCTCTTTCTGCAGCGCTTTGACCCCGGCCTCGTATTCCTTCTTGGTGACCAGTTTCTTCTTGCCGCCCTCATAAACCTCGTACACCTCGACCTTGGCATCCGCCGAGACCTGCGCGGCCAGTTTCGGCAGGCCCGCATTCCAGGTCCGCATGCCGGGATCGACGATGCCGTCGGGCTTCTTGAAGCCCAGCTTTTTCTTCTGGAAATCGCGGATCGTCTTGATCAGCCCGGCATCGCATTTGCCGTTGACCTCAATCGCATACCCGTTGGCCTTCAACATCAGGCGGACCAGTTCAACGTCACCGGGTTTGTTCTGTACCGGCTTGAATTTGGCGTTCTTCTTCTTGGGATCGGGTTTGGTAATACGGGATTTTTCGCCAACAGGGGCGGTGATTTTCAAGGCCATGCCTCAGCTCCAAATGCAAAAATCAAATATGGACATAATCTGGCAAAGAGCGGAGGCGATGACTGTGAGCCTGTTCACATTGGAAGGGGGTCAGGCGGCCTTGAACCGTGCTGTCGTTGCGTCAACTTGGTAATGTGGCGCAAGCTCTGTGGTCCGGTGCGACAGATCGTTCACCGCATCAATGATGAATTGCACCGTCTCTTCGCCCATCAGGTAGGAGAAATTCAGGCGCACCCAGCCCGGCTTGCTCAGCTCATGACCTGCTGCAAGCTCGTCATGCAGGGTCTGCGAGGCCTTGCGGTCGATCCCAAGCAGGCGATGCGCGTAAGGCCCGGCGCAGGCGCAGCCGCCGCGGGCCTGGATGCCGTAGACATCGCTCAGCATCCGGGTGAAGAGCTGCTGATGCACTGGCGCACCGGCATCATCGCGCACCAGAAAGGAAAAGATCGGCAGGCGATGTTCGGCATCACTGCCCAGCAGGGTCAGGTTGGGATTGTCGCGCCAGCCCGTCAGGGCCATTTGGTTATAGCGCGCTTCGCGCTCCGCAATGGTTTCGGCGCCCACCACATCCTTGATGATAACGGCCAGCGCGGCGCGGATATCGCCGATCACATTGGGCGTTCCGGCCTCTTCGCGGGCGGCCAGATCATCACTGTAGTCATGCCGCCAGGGTGAGACAAAGGACACTGTCCCGCCGCCGGGCCAGCTTGGGCAGGTCTGCTGCACCGCAGCCTTGTTGACCACCAGCACGCCAGACGCACCCGGTCCGCCGGGGAACTTATGCGGTGAGATCACCACCGCATCCTTCTGCGCATCGCTTCCCGCACGCATGTCGATAGGCAGATAGGGGCCGCCCCCGGCATAATCCCAGACCACCCGCGCGCCATGTCGGCGCAACAGGCGCGTGACCGGGTCGGGATCGGTGAGAATGCCGGTCACGTTTGAGGCAGCCGAGAAGCTGCCGATCATCAGATCGGCGTCGCGATGCGCGCGCAGCGCGGCCTCCAGCGCGACCAGATCAACGCCGCCACCTTGCGCTTCGGGGATCTCGATGACCTCGGCCTTGCTCTCGCGCCAGGGCAGGATGTTGGAGTGGTGCTCGTAAGGCCCGATGAACACAACCGGGCGATCCGCCTCGTTCACGCCCATCAGGCTGACCAGCCGGTTCAGACCTGCAGTCGCGCCCGATCCGGTGAAGATCACCGTATCTTCTTTACCCGCATTCACCGCCCGCGCGATCTCGGCCCGCGCGGCGCCGCGCAGCCGGGTCATGTAGGCGCCGCAATAAGACGCCTCGGTATGGCTGTTCGCATAATAGGGCAGCACTTGCGTGGCGATGAACTCCTCAACCTGCCGCATGGCGCGACCGGAGGCCACGTAATCGGCATAGACCAGTGGCACATCCCCAAAGAGTCCTGGAATCATGACCCCTTCGCCGATCAGCCCGTCCTGCAGGGTTCCGGCGTGAGCGGCGGCGTCTATGGTTTTGCGAAACTGGTTGAGCGGCATGGGTCAAACTCCTGTTACGCAACCAATGTGACCCTTCTGACTTAGAAAAACTTCACAATTATCTGTATATTTTCACAAATGTATGTGTCATATGATCGTATTTAATGGGCAAAATAGATCATATTGACCTCAAGCTTCTGCGCGAGTGGCAGTTGGATGCCAGCCTGTCACAACGCGATCTGGCAGAGAAGGTAGGGCTGTCGCAAAACGCCTGCTGGCGACGGTTGAAGGCCTTGACCGAGGCAGGGGTTCTGCAAGGCTCCCGCGCCCGCATCGCGCGGGAGAAGCTGGGACTGACGCTGGTTGTCTTTGTGATGCTGCGCACCCGGCATCATTCGGCGGAGTGGCTGCAGGCCTTTCGCCGCCATGTGCTGACCATCCCCGAAGTGGTCGATTTCCACCGGATCGGTGGTGACTATGACTACCAGCTCAAGGTGGTGACCCAAGACATGACAAGCTATGACAAGGTCTATCAGCGGCTGATCGAAAAGGTGGAACTGGACAGCGTCACCTCCTATTTCGCGATGGAGGCGATTGCCGAAGGGCGACCGCTGCCGCTTTGATCCGATTTGGGTATAGGTCCTGCCATGCTGATCTTCTTTGCCATTCTGATGCTGATCGCGGCGGCGCTGGGCTATCGCTATTGGTCGAAAAAACAGGCACGCCACAAGCTGCTGGAAACACCGCTTTCCGTGGCGCAGCGCAGAACCATCGAAGATCTGGTTCCGATTGTGCGCAGGATGCCGCCGGAGCTGCGCGCGGGGCTGGATGGCAAGGTGAACCTGTTTCTGGATCAGGTAGATTTCATTGGCTGCGACGGTCTGGAGGTGACGGAGGATATGCGGCTCTCGATTGCAGCGCAGGCCTGTCTGCTCGTTGTGAATAGCGAGCTATGGTACGAGAACCTGACAACCGTGCTGATCTACCCGAATGCCTTCAAATCGCGCCAGCGTCGACATTCCGGTTATGTCGTGACCGAACAGGAGGTCGTGCGCACCGGGGAAAGCTGGGATCGCGGTCCGGTGATCCTGTCCTGGGCACATAGCCGACAGGGTGGCCTGAATGATCACGACGGGCACAACGTCGTCTTTCACGAATTTGCGCATCAGATCGATGATCTGTCGGGACGCACCAATGGCGTGCCCATCCTGAGCGAAGGGCAGAGCTTTGCTGAATGGGAGCGCGTGTTCCTGACCGCTTATGAGACCCATCTGCGTGCCGTGGAAACCGGGCACAGGACGGTGATCGACCCCTATGGCGCGGAAGGGCACGAGGAGTTCTTTGCGGTTTCGGTCGAGGTGTTCTTTGAGCGGCCGCAGGCCTTAAAGAACGACGTGCCAGAGGTTTACGAGCAGCTGTCAAAGCTGTTCCGGCTGGACCCGGTTGCGTGGTCCTAGGCGGTCTTTCTCACTCAGGCACGTAATCCGACAGGCGTTTGCCCGGCTCATCCACGAACAGTTCGGGCAGGGGCGTCATCTCTTCGATCAGGTCGACCCGGAACACGCGGAAGTCATCGCGGGTCTCGCACCAGGCGGTCAGGGTCCAGACCCGGCCCCAATACTCCATATGCAGCGGCCGGATCTTGCGATGGGTCAGCGTGCCGTCGATGCGTCGATAGGTCAGGTCGAGCTTCTGGCGGGATTTGATCGCCGCCCTGAGCGGGGCCATATGGGCAAATCCGCGCGCGGCGTCGGCAAAGGGGTAGACCGCAAATTTCCACGTATCAGCTTCCGAGATCACCTCGGTCGGCAGCACCGCGTCGATCTTGTCGGCCAGTGACTCCGCCGCCGCCCGCAGGTCGGGATCGGCGGCCTCGGCGACGATGGCCATGCCAAGATTCAGCGCCTCAAGCTCTTCGGCGGTCAGGGTCAGCGGCGGCAGGGTGATCGCCTCGCGCACCATATAGCCCACGCCGCGTTCCCCCTCGATCGGGATTCCGCTTGCGGCCAGCGTGTCCATGTCGCGATAGATCGTGCGGACTGACACTTCCAGCCGCTCCGCAATGTCCTGCGCGCGGTGCAGTTTGCCGTCGCGCAGGATCTGGATGATGTCGAACAGGCGGTCAGTGCGGCGCACGGCCCGCGCCTGTTCGGGATGGGGCCGTCATGCGGCCATGTCCCAATGGATATGTTCGTGCCGCATCTTCACAGTCTCGGGGTTGATCGCCGCCATCAGCTTTGGCGCAAACGCCTGATCGGCAAATGTCTTGGCCACGCGCTGCGCCGTGTCCATATCGCGCCAGACCACGTAATCGGTCCAACTGCCATCCTCGCCCTGGCTTAGTTGACGATGCAGAAAGCCAGGGTTGGAGCGCACGAACGCCTCGGTGGCCTGACTGAGTTTCACGAATGCGTCGGGGGAAACGCCTTCGGCCAGATGAAAAGTGACGATTTCGGCGACATGGGTCATGTTTAGTTCTCCTGTAAGTGTTGACACTGCGCCGGTGCTAGCACCCCACAACTGACATAAACCTGTCAGTTGGATCAAGGCCAGCACAAAAAATGCCATGTGGCGGATCAATTCGGTGGGATTCGCACCCGCCAGCGCTTTCGCCTGTATGGCCTGCTGCGCTAGACCGGGCGCAGATCAAGGGGAGTGGCGCGTCTGCGCCTCAGACTAGGAGAATAGACATGCTCAACAATATCGGCCTTCCGGGCATCCTGCTTATCGCCGTTGTGGTGCTGGTCCTGTTCGGGCGCGGCAAGATCAGCTCGCTCATGGGCGAAGTGGGCAAGGGCATCACCTCGTTCAAAAAGGGCATCAATGAAGGCGCCAAGGAGTTGGAAGAGGACGCGGCAGAGGCGGCCAAGGACGTCACACCCGAGACCGACAAAGACAAGGCGTAACCGCAGATGTTCGACCTGGGCTGGACCGAGCTGCTGGTCATCGGCATCGTGGCTCTGATCGTTGTGGGGCCAAAGGACCTGCCGGTGCTGTTCCGCAATGTGGGCCGTTGGGTCGGCAAGGCGCGCGGCATGGCGCGCGAGTTCAGCACCGCGATGCATGAGGCCGCGGATGAGGCCGGGGTGAACGACATCTCGAAGGGGCTCAAGGCCGCGACCAACCCGGTGAACACCGCGATGGACAGCGTCAAGAAGGCCTCCAAGGACCTCACCGACAGTATGGACCCGAGCAAGTTCGACCCCGACAGCGCGACCGGCAAGCTGGCCGCCGAACGCGCCGAACAGGCCAAGAAAATCCAGGCCTCCGCCGCGCGCAAGGCCGCCGAACGCAAGGCGCGCGAGGCCGAAGAGGCGCTGGCCAAGGCCGAAGAAGCCGAAGCGGCGCTTAATCCCGAGACCAAATCATGAGCAATACCGACGAGATCGACGATTCCGCGGCGCCGCTGATCGAACATCTGGCAGAGTTGCGCACGCGGCTCATTCACTGCGTGGTGGCGTTTCTGATCGGCATGATCATCTGCTTCACCGTGGCGACGCCGATCTTCAACTTTCTCACCGCGCCGCTGTGTCAGGTGCTCAATGAGCGCGGGCAGGATTGCGGGCTGATCTTCATTTCGCCGCAGGAAGGTTTCTTTGTCGCCATCAAGGTTTCGCTGCTGGGCGGGTTCATGCTGGCCTTTCCCTATATCGGGATGCAGATGTGGCGGTTTGTGGCACCGGGGCTCTACAAATCCGAGAAGGGCGCGTTCCTGCCCTTCATGCTGGCCTCGCCGTTCATGTTTCTGCTGGGGGCCTCATTTGCCTTTTATGTCGTCACGCCATTGGCTTACGACTTCTTCCTCGGGTTCCAGCAATTCGGCGCCGAGGGGGAGGCGCTGCCAAGCGATGCCGCCGCCCCGCTGAGCGTGGTGTTTCAAGGATCGGCGCAGGAATACCTGAACCTGACCATCAAGTTCATTGTGGCCTTTGGCCTGTGTTTCCAGCTTCCCGTACTACTGACGCTCATGGGCAAGGCCGGGCTGGTCAGCGCCGAGGGGCTGGGTGCCGTCCGCAAATACGCGGTGGTGGGGATTCTGGTGCTGGCGGCCCTTGTCACGCCGCCCGATGTCATCACCCAGGTGATCCTGTTTGTGGTTGTCTACGGGCTCTACGAAGTATCGATCTTCCTCGTCGCCCGCGTCGAGAAAAAGCGCGAAGAACAATTGCGCGCCGAGGGCTATTACGACGATGAAGAAGAGATGGACGCTCATCCCGACGATCCGATGCAGCCCGAGGGCGGCAAGAGCAAGTAAACCGGAGACCGGTTGATATCGAAAGGCGCGCCAGGGATGGCGCGCTTCGTTTCCACCGACTGCCATGTGCCTGTCGTGGCCAATCACCAGAAGGCAGTTCAAAACTGAACTTTGGAGATGCGGTGTGAAGATCTACGGCTACGAAAATGGTGATGATTCCGGCAAGCTTCTAGACCTCTCTGAAGTGAGTATTTGCTTCGAAAGCTCAGAAGAAGCGGAGCGATTTGCCGATTTCGCTGTTCGGTGCGCAAACAACATGAAGGCGATGGGCAATGGCTATGATCATGAGCACCTGATAGATTTCGACGAGAAGCAATTTCCATCGAGCAAGCCAGACATAGTAATTGCTCGTTTGTCAGAGGCGAATAGGTAGCGTCGCCTTGCAGGCAGGCGCGCGCTGCCTCTTGCTGCCCTCGGCGGAACATGCTTTGAAAACCGGCGAGTACAGACGGAGACCCCCGATGGACCAGACCGCATTGACCCGCATCGCCGAGGCGCTGGAGCGTATGTCGCCCGCGCCACTTGCCGCACCCGATTTTGCCAGTGCCACGGCCTTTGTCTGGCATGTGGCCCCGGAACGGCTGGAACCGGTGGCGGAGGTCAACCGGGTTGAACTTGAGCTGCTTCTGGGCATCAACCGATCCCGCGATACGCTGGCCGACAACACCCGCCGCTTTGCCGAAGGGTTCAAGGCCAACAATGCCCTTCTCTGGGGGGCGCGTGGGATGGGGAAATCCAGCCTTGTCAAGGCAGTGCACGGATCACTTCAACAGGATTTCCCGACCCTGAAGTTGATCGAGCTACAGCGCGAGGATCTGCCCTCGGTCGGGCGGCTATTGAACCATCTGCGCAGCGCGCCTTACCGGTTCATTCTGTTCTGCGATGACCTGTCCTTCAGCCATGACGATCAGCATTACAAAAGCCTTAAGGCGGTGCTGGATGGCGGGATCGAGGGGCGACCGGAAAACGTGGTCTTTTATGCCACCTCAAACCGCCGCCACCTGATGCCGCGCGACATGATCGAGAATGAGCGCTCCAGCGCCATCAACCCCTCAGAGGCGGTCGAGGAGAAGGTGTCGCTCAGCGACCGCTTTGGCCTCTGGCTCGGCTTCCACCCCTGCACGCAGGATGAATATCTGGCGATGATCGACAGCTATTGCGCCGCCTATGGCGTCACGACCGAGCCGGAAACCCTGCGCGCCGAGGCGATCGAATGGCAGGCCACGCGCGGCGCGCGATCTGGTCGCGTGGCGTGGCAGTTCTTTGTCGATCTGGCGGGCCGTCAGGGCGTGCGGCTGAGCGGCGGTTAAAGCGCGGCCAGCAGCCGTTCGGCCTCATCTACGGGGCTGGCCAGTGCCGACCTGTCCTCGCCCGGAAAGAACCTTGCCCGCAGCGCTGTGCTCATGGGGTTCGGGGTCAGGATCTGTACCTTGGGGCCGGTCCGTTCGCTCTCGGCCACCCAGCTTTGCACCAGCGCCATTTGCGCCGCCTTGGTCGCACCGTAGCTGCCAAAGAATTTCTCTCCGGCGCGGGGATCGTCAAAGAACAAAGCTTGACCGGCCTCACCCAACAACGGCGCCACATAAGAGATCAGCAGCGCGGTGGCGTTGGCATTCACCGCCAGCGACTTGTCCCAATCCTTGCCCTCGACAAAGATTGCGGGCGTCAGCGGGGCGGCATGGATCGCGGTATGCAGCCACAGGTCCAGATGGCCCCAGCGGTCGTGAATGCCGCGGCAGAGCGTGCCCATCGCGTCCTTGTTGGTGATGTCCATCGGCGCCAGCGTTGCCGCGCCGCCCTTGGCCTGAATGCGATCATCCAGATCCTCAAGCGCGCCGGTTGTGCGACCCACGGCAATTATGTGATACTCGGGCGCAAGCGCCTCGGCCATAGCAAAGCCAAGACCGCGGGAGGCACCGGTGACGAGGGCGGTTTTCCTGATTTCACTCATGGGCCGCTGATTTCATCCTTTTCGCTGCGTTTCAAGCCGGGTTGCTTGACATTTTGCAGCTGCAGCAAAATTATGCGCCCAAATCTGAAGGAGAAACAAATGACTCGCGAAACTGTTCTAGGCAAAGCCGTCATCGGCTCTGAAGCTCTGGGTTGGAAGGCTGCGATGGTGCTGGGCGGTTCGCTGTTCATTGCGGTCGCCGCGCAAATCAGCGTGCCGATGTGGCCCGTTCCGATCACAATGCAGATGCTGGCGATCCTTGTTGTCGGCCTGACCTATGGCTCGCGCCTGGGCGCAGTGACGCTGCTGGCCTATCTCGGCGAAGGCGCGATGGGGCTGCCGGTCTTTGCGGGTGGTGCGTCCACTGCAGCATTGTTTGGCCCGACCGCAGGCTTCCTTTTGGGGTTTGTGATGGTGGCCTGGCTGGCCGGTCTGGCGGCAGAGCGTGGTCTGGCCAAAGGCGTCGTCAGCACTGCGATTGTCGGCATCGTTGTCTCGGCGTTGCTCTACGTTCCGGGCGTGGCCTGGCCGATGGCTGTGGCCGGTCTGTTTGGCATCGAGGGCAGCTGGGTCGGCTCGACCGCTGATTCGATCTGGACCTATTGGGTCAGCCCCTTCCTGCTGGGCGATGCGATCAAAGCCGTGATCGCTGCGCTGGTGGTCACCGGCGGCTGGTCGCTGCTGAAGGCGCGCAAGGGCTGATACCCTTGCCAATGCGAACAAAAGGGCGCCTCGGGCGCCCTTTTTTGTTGCCCGTATCGCGATCCTGTACTCAGACTCCTCAGGAGAGGACCGTAAGGAGGGCGAGATGCGCGCGATGATCTTCGATGGCAAGAACCCGCAGCTTAGCCTGTCGGATATCCCGATCCCCGAGCCGGGCGCGGGGCAGGTTCTGATCCGGGTCGAGGCCTGCGGCGTCTGCCGCACCGATCTGCACGTGGTCGATGGTGATCTGACCTCGCCGGCGCTGCCGCTGGTGCCTGGTCATGAGATCGTCGGACGGGTCGCGGCGCTGGGGCAGGGCGTTGAGGCTCTCAGGCAAGGACAACGGGTCGGCGTACCGTGGCTGGGCCATACCTGCGGGCATTGCGCCTATTGCGGATCGGGACAGGAAAACCTGTGCGATACGCCCGGTTTCACCGGGTACACGATCAATGGCGGCTATGCCGAGTATTGCGTGGCGGATGCCCGTTTCGTCTTTGCCTTGCCGGAGGAAGCGGATGCGGTTGATCTCGCGCCGCTGCTCTGTGCCGGGCTGATCGGGTATCGCAGCCTCCGGCTTGCCGGGCCTGTTGAACGGCTGGGGCTTTACGGCTTTGGGGCCGCGGCCCATATCCTGTGTCAGATCGCCCGCCATCAGGGGATTTCGGTCTATGCCTTCACTCGCGATGGCGATGATGCGGCGCAGGACTTCGCCCGCGCGCTGGGGGCGGTCTGGGCCGGCTCGTCCTTGCAACCTCCGCCCGAGGAACTGGACGCCGCGATCATCTTTGCCCCCGTAGGCGCGCTGGTGCCACTGGCGCTGAAAGCGGTCCGAAAAGGGGGCCGCGTTGTCTGCGGCGGCATCCATATGAGCGACATCCCGGCTTTCCCCTATGCCGATTTGTGGGAAGAGCGCAGCATCCTCTCGGTCGCCAACCTGACCCGCGCGGATGGCGAGGCGTTCTTTCCGCTGGCCGAAGCGGCAGGGGTCAGGACGGAAACCATCCGCTATCCGCTGGAGCAGGCCAATACCGCGCTCAATGATCTCAGGGCAGGGCGTTTGCAGGGCGCGGCGGTGCTGACACTGTCAGGCTGATGGCTGGGCAGCCTCGTGCAGGCGGCGTAGTGCGCCTTCGCACATGCCGTATTCCAGCCATTGGCAGCTTTCACAGATCACGCCCAGGTCGCCGGGTTTTACCTGCGCGCGGATGCGCGCCTTGGCGGCCCCCCAGCTCAGCCGGTCACCCGCGCTCAGCTTCAGCGCGGCGGCATGTCGTGCGTCCAGCGTCTCGATCTTTTCCTGACTCTCGCATAATGCGCCGCGCCGATGCGGGCAGGGAGCACAGATCGAGTCGGTCTGCGCGGTCACCTCGATCTCAACCGCGTCGCCATCCTTGCCGCGCAGCCGGTCCTGCACGATACGGTCCATGTTGCGGGTGAACGCTTCGCTATAGCCTTTGCCCTGATAGCCCAGAGCGCAGAGAAAGTGATGGGGTCGGAAGCGGAGCCGGTTGGTGTCGGGATCGGACATGGTTACTGTAGCAGGGGTATCCGTTGGGCTTGGCCGTTTTTCTGGACAATCAGCCCGTCCGCGTCAATGGCCGCAACGCGACCGCCGCTCAGACGTGCGCCCGGTTTGATCGTTTTGACCCGGCCACCCGGCATACGCACCAGCGCCTGCATCGCATTTTGGGGGCCATAGACACCCAACAGCGACATCACGTTTTTCTTTAGCGCGCCACGCTGAGTGGCCGCCTTGTTCACAGCATTGCTCGGCATTCTGGAATTTACCGGTGTGTACCGGCCCCACCTTTGACAGACGCGCCGCGATAGCAGCAGGGTGGGGCGTTGGAAAGAACGACGGGACGTCACAGGGCAGGGCGGGCGGAGTCCCGCCGCTGCGTTGCGGCATTTACTCGGCGGCGGGTTTGAGTTCGAACCCCTGCGCCAGCATGTCAGCGGGCTGAACCGGGTATTCACCCGAGAAGCAGGCATCGCAATATTGCGGGCATTCCTTGTCGCGGCCCTTGGCCTCGCCCACGGCGCGGTAGAGACCATCAAGCGAGATGAATTTCAGGCTATCCACCGCCAGATGCTCGCACATCTCGTCTTCGGTCATGGTGGCGGCCAGCAGCTTGTCGCGCTGCGGCGTGTCGACGCCATAGAAACAGGGCCACGCGGTTGGCGGGCTGGCGATGCGGAAATGCACCTCTTTTGCGCCCGCATCCAGAATCATTTCCTTGATCTTGCGGCTGGTTGTGCCGCGCACCACCGAATCGTCCACTAGGATGATGCGCTTGCCTTCGATCAGGGCACGGTTGACGTTCAACTTCAGCCGTACGCCCATGTTGCGGATCTGCTCGGTCGGCTCGATGAAGGTCCGGCCCATATACTGGTTGCGGATGATGCCCATCGCGTAGGGAATGCCGGATTGCAGCGAATAGCCGATGGCCGCCGGGGTGCCGCTATCGGGAACCGGGCAGACCAGATCAGCCTCGACCGGGCTTTCCTTGGCCAGTTCGCGGCCAATCGCTTCGCGGGTCTCATAGACCGAACGCCCGCCCAGAATCGAATCGGGGCGCGAGAAATAGACATGCTCGAAGATGCAGAATTTCGACGGTTGCGGGCGGAAGGGGAAATGGCTCTCGACCCCTTTTTCAGCCGTGATGACCACCATCTCGCCCGGTTCGATCTCGCGCAGGAACTCGGCCCCGATAATGTCGAGCGCGCAGGTTTCCGAGGCCAGACACCAGCCGTCGCCGACCTTGCCCAGAACCAGCGGGCGCACGCCCAGCGGATCACGCACGCCGATCAGCTTGGTGCGGGTCATCGCCACGACCGAGAACGCCCCCTCGACCCGACGCAGCGCATCTTCCATGCGTTCGGGGATGTTGCGTTGCAGGGAGCGCGCCATCAGATGGATGATGCATTCGCTGTCAGACGAGCTTTGGAAGATCGAGCCGCGCTCGATCAGCTCGCGGCGCAGGGCGTTGGCATTGGTGATGTTGCCGTTGTGGGCAATCGCCGCGCCGCCCATCGAGAACTCGCCAAAAAACGGCTGCACATCGCGGATGGCGGTCTGACCCTTGGTGCCCGCAGTGGAATAGCGCACATGGCCGATGGCCAGCGGACCGGGCAGGGTCTCCATGATCTTCTGCGAGGTGAAATTGTCGCGGACATAGCCGAAGCGGCGGGCGTTGTTGAAGCCCTGTTCCGGGTCATGGGCGACGATCCCGCCAGCCTCCTGTCCCCGGTGCTGCAGCGCGTGCAGGCCCAGGGCTACGAAATTTGCGGCATCCTTGACGCCGACGGCACCAAATATTCCGCATTCTTCGTGCAGCTTGTCGTCGTCGAATGGGTGGGCGGGGGGCATCTGCTTGCTTGGCAAGGCGGGCAGCTCCGAATCCGTTTCAGGTTCTGCCCTCCACATAATGCCTTAACCGCGCGCTGTCACGAAAGGATCACATTAGTTTTGCGCTTCCCATACGTGAGTTTGTCCTGCGCGCGCCGGATCGTACAACCAGTCGTTGTCATTCAGTGGCGCATTGCCGGATATCTGGTGCCGTGCCTGAACTGCGTGTCAGGCTCCAACGGCAGGTCTGGACCGTCAGGCCGGGCAGGTTGGGCACCTGATCAGAGGCCCAGACACTGTCTATGGTGACGCTGAAATCCGACATGTCGGTCGCGCTGGGAAAGAAGCGGCCAAGTTCCTTCGAGGGGAAGCTGCCACCGCAGGCTTCGAAATAGCCGCTGAGCAGGTTGTTGTCCTGCGATAGGGACACCTTCCCGGAATAGAGCGAATATTCCGCATCCGGACTTTCCAGCTTATCGGAATAGGTCACCTGCATGGTAAAGTTCGCACCCTCCTGCACAATCCCGGCTATCATCGGGCGCGCCCAGCTTGAGGGGACGCCAGCCGTCGTGCTGTCGCAGGCGTAAAGCCCGGAGTAGCTGCCGGTGAGGGAGAATTCTTCGGCCAGACCGGGGCTGGTCGCGGCCAGTGCTGCAAGCAGCGCGGCGGTTGCGGAGATCGTTTTGCGCGTCATGTGACCCCCTGCGTTCAAACGGATGACAGGGCAATCCTAGCTCTGCGGCGGCGCCGCGTCCACGAAGCCGGGAAACAGAAAACCCGGCGCGCTGGGGCAGGCCGGGTTTTGCGTGATCTCGGAATGTCCGGCTTACTGCGCGCAGGTACCGACCAGATCCTCATATTGCTGGGTGATCCAGCCAAGCGCGGCTTCGGGGTCCTGCGCCTCGATCTGCTGGGTCAGGCGCTCGAAGACCAGCGCCGAGCGGCTTTCATCAACAACGGTGAAATTCTCGCCCGTCATCACCGTGTCGTAGACAAAGAAGGCAATGGCGACCAGTAGGATGCCGCGCAGCACGCCAAAGAGAAACCCGATCCCCTGATCCAACCCCCCAAGCGCCGAGCGTTGGACCAGCGATGAAAACAGCGGTGTAATAAAGCTGACGATGATCAGCGCCACCGCAAACACGGCGGCGAAGGCCGTAATGATCGACAATTCGCAATTCTCGCCCAGAATGTCGCGCAGGACCGGAACCTCGCGCACCAGCGGCGTGGTCGTGGGGGCGAAGATAAAGGCCAGCACAGCGGCCGCGACCCAGCCCGCGATGGCCATAACCTCGCGGACGAAACCGCGGGCATAGGCCAAGAGCGCCGACAAGACGATGACAAGGGCCACGACCCCGTCGATAATGGTGAAACCTTCCATGGCGCGCGCCTGCTCTTTCGTTTCCTGCCCGTTCGCGGGCGACCTTAACCTGCTCCGAAGGTTTCGCCAACAAACCCTGCCAGATCAGAGGGTCGGGTGAGTTGCAGACCGGCAACGGTGCCCGTCTTGCCACCAGCCGGAGCAATCGCGGCGGTGAAACCAAGTTTTTGCGCCTCTTTCAACCTGTTTTCTGTCTGTGCCGCGGGTCTGAGCGCGCCCGAGAGGGAAATCTCGCCAAAAACCACCGTATCGGCGGGCAGGGCGGCGTCTTCGCGTGCACTCAGTAACGCTGCGGCAACTGCCAGATCGGCGGCGGGTTCGCTGATCTTCATGCCGCCCGCCACGTTCAGATAGACGTCGAGACCGGCAAAGGGGATGCCGCAGCGCGCTTCGAGCACAGCGAGAATCATCGCCAGCCTGCCGCCATCCCAACCCACAACGGTGCGGCGGGGCTGGCTGTGGGGCGAGGGGGCAACCAGCGCCTGCAACTCGACCAATACGGGCCGCGTGCCTTCGATGCCTGCAAAAACCACCGAACCGGGGCTGGTCTCGCCCCGTTCGCTCAGGAAGAGGGCGGAGGGGTTGGTGACCTCGCTTAACCCCGCGCCGGTCATCTCGAAGACACCGATCTCATCTGCCGCGCCAAACCGGTTCTTGACCGCGCGCAGGATGCGGAACTGATGGCCGCGCTCGCCCTCGAAATAGAGCACGGTATCGACCATATGCTCGACCACGCGGGGGCCTGCGATCTGACCCTCTTTGGTCACATGCCCGACCATGACAATCGACACGCCATGGCGCTTGGCGAAGGTGGTCAGCTCATGTGCTGCCGCGCGGACCTGACTGACCGAGCCCGGCGCGCTGTCCACATTGTCGGCCCACATGGTCTGGATCGAATCGATCACCGCCAGCTGCGGCTTTTCGGCCTCCAGCGTGGTCAGGATGTCGCGCAGATTGGTCTCGGCGGCCAGTTTCACCGGTGCTTCGGTCAGACCCAGCCGCTGCGCCCGCATCCGCACCTGCGCCGAGGCTTCCTCACCCGAGACATAGATCGTTTTCAGCCCCGAGCGCGCGAATTGCGCGGCAGCCTGCAAAAGCAGGGTGGATTTGCCGATGCCCGGATCGCCGCCCACCAGAATGGCCGAGGCGGGCACCAGCCCACCGCCCAGCACCCTGTCCAACTCGCCCATTCCGCACAATGTGCGCGGCGGTGGCGCTTCTTCGGTGCTGAGATCGCTCAACTGCACGGGCGAACCACGCCGGTTGCCGAGCGATTTCGAAGGGGGCCCCGCAGACAGGCCCGCATCCTGCGAGATAGAATTCCACTCGCCGCAGCCTTCGCAGCGCCCCGACCATTTGGAAAAGCTCGCACCGCAGGCCGAGCAGGAAAACGTCTTCTTTGCCATAAAGGCGTTTCTGCCCGAGCCACCGCCGGGTCACAACCGCCAATCCGCGCCTATTCCGCTGCACGCCCCGGCTGTAGCGGCAGGATATTTGCCCGCCCGCCCTCATCACTGCCACGCTGCACCGCAAGTTCCGGCAACAGCTCGAACATCTCGTCGCGGATACGATCGAGCTGCGATCGCGCCACAGATTCCTCGATCTCGATCTCGTGGTGCCACTGCCGCATCTCCTGCAGGACGATCTTGGCATCACCCAGCCGCTTGTTGAACCGCTCCAGTTCTTCCTGGCGCTGCTGCAGGAAGCCCTTGGCGCGGGTGACCTTGTCGTCGGAATAGACGCGGGCCAGTTCGCGGCTGATCTGGCTCATCTGCGCGGCCAGTTCCAGAACGTCCGGCTCCAGATCCTCCAGGTCGGGATGTTCGCGCATGAAGGCCAGCCGTTCCTTTACAGCATCAAATTCAGAGGACAGGGTGAAATAGCCCTCGCGGTCCGCCGAATGAGCGGCGTGATAGGCGTTGGCCACATCGTTCATGTTGATGGCAAAGTTGCGATGCGAGCGCTCCAGCGCCATGATCCGCGCGTTGGCGGGCAAGTAGAAAGCCAGCATCAGGATCAGACAGGTCAGCGCGATCTGGGCAATCGGACCGGCCAGCGGCGACACCGTATCGCCAATCCCTGCCGACAGCGACAACCAGGGCAGCACGCCCATTGCCGATAGAAGGGTCAATCCGACGCTCAGAACCGCCCCGGCACAGATAACGAAAATCGTCAGACGCGTCAGCAGCTCCTGACTTTGGAATAACATTGAACGCAACGCCAACATGGCAAAAACTCTCCACCCTCATCAATCCCTGATGAACCGGCGGAAAAGCGCTCAACTATATTCCCAGCACCGACCGCATGGTTCACCCATGCACAATAGCTCTGGCCTCAATATCAAAGATGATACACAGATATTGGTTTTCAAGCAATTACACGCTGTGGTGACCGCGCTTGAGCGTGTTCTCGGTGAGATATCCCAGCAACAGTGAGGCCAGAATGCAGGCGGTGAACAGGTAGAGCCCCCAGGCCGTTTCGATGGTTCCGACACCTATGGACTTGACAACGGTTATGTAGATCGCGGCCAGGAAAATATCGCCCATCGCCAGCTTTCCAAGGATATGCAAGCTGGGCAAAAGGCGGCGGTCCAGCAGGTCCCATTGCACCAGCACGAGGCCGAGTGTCTTGAGATAGGGTGCAAAGATCGCAAGGAAGGTGACCAGCAGGGCGAGGAACACATCCGAGCCCCACAGCGCCTGCAACCCGGTGATCACGCTGATCTCGCTGAGCCCGAAGATCGGCAACAACCCCGCCCGCATCAGAGGTGCGAACCACGCGATGGGGTACAGGATCAGCAGGGAGAGGGTGAGGAAGCGGAGCATCTAACTTACGGAGTTACTATTGTGTGTACGCTTGCAGCAGCATGACTCCAGGAATCACGAGAGCCATTCCCACCGTCCACACATCGAAAACCAGCATCGGCCACCGATCAAAAATAGGTCCTGCTATTGGTAGGCGAAAACGCACAAAGTCTAACAATGGATAGGGCAGCCCTTGTTCCTTCTTCAAGTTTTTTCGCACAAGAAACCCAAGACAAGCAGGTGCTATTGCTCCTATTGCAGCAAGATGTGGAGTTTTAAGCACCGCAGCCAATAGGACCAAACCTAGGCCGACAAAAAGCCAGAAACCTCTTGCCAACACCGGCACTATTACGTCCTCTTTGAAGCCAGCCCGTTGGTGTTGTTCGCCCCAATGAACGTAGAAGGGAGGAAACCCAGTGGCCAATTGCAAGTTGAGGATTAAGTAGGCAAACGCTCCGAAAAATAGGGGAAAGGCGAGCATCATTAACGCACCGCCTCAATCGGCCCCTCTGCGCTGCCGGTTATGAACTGCTCCAGATAGGGATCGCCCGAGGCGTCCATCTGGCTCACCGGGCCGGTCCACTGAATCACCCCGTCATGCAGCATGGCCACGTTGTCGGCGATGGCGCGGACAGAGGACATGTCGTGGGTGATGGTCATGGCGGTGGCCCCCATCTCGACCACGATTTCGCGGATCAGGTCGTTGATGACGCCGGACATGATCGGGTCGAGGCCGGTGGTCGGCTCGTCGAAAAAGATGATCTCGGGTTCGGCGGCGATGGCGCGGGCGAGGCCGACGCGTTTTTGCATCCCGCCCGACAGTTCCGCGGGGAAGCGGTCGGCCACATTGGATTTCAGACCGACGCGGCGCAACTTCTCGATGGCGATCCCGCGGGCTTCCTCGACGGGGCGTTTCAGCGAGCCGCGCAGCAGGCGGAAGGCGACGTTCTGCCAGACGGGCAGCGAGTCAAATAGCGCGCCGCCCTGAAACAGCATCCCGAAGCGCGCTAGAAACTTGTCGCGGTCGCCTTTTGAGGCGTCCTTGCCATCGACCATGATGCGGCCCGCATCGGGCTTGATCAGCCCCAGAATGCATTTCAGCCCCACCGATTTGCCGGTGCCCGACCCGCCGATGATCACCATCGAGGTGCCCTTGGGAATCTCGAGATTCATGCCGCGCAGCACGTGGTTGTCATCAAAGGACTTCTGAACATTCTCCATCAGGATCATAGCGAGAAGAACACCCCCGTGAGCACAAAGTTGGCGGCCAGGATCAGGATCGCCGCCGACTCGACCGAGCTTTTGGTGGCCCGACCCACACCCTGCGCGCCGCGGCCCGAATTCATGCCGTAGTAGCAACCCATCACCGCCGCGATGCCGCCGAATGCCGCGCCTTTGACGAGGGAGGAGACAATGTCCCGCATCTCCAAAAAGTCAACGGTATTGCGCAGATAGGCGGCGGGGTTAAAGCCCAGATTTTGCACCGCGACGGTATAGCCACCGGCGATCCCGATGATGTCGCCGATCCCGACCAGAACCGGCACGGTGATCAGCGCCGCCAGCACGCGGGGTGCGACAAGGTATTTCATCGGATTGGTCGACAGCGTCACCAGCGCATCGATCTGCTCGGTCACCTTCATCGTCGCAATCTCGGCCGCGATGGAGGAGGTGACGCGCGCGGCGATCATCAGACCCACCAGAACCGGGCCGAGCTCGCGCACCATGCCGATGGCGACGATCTGCGGCACTACGGCCTCGGCATTGAAGCGCGCACCACCGGCGTAGATCTGCAGCGCCAGTGCGCCGCCGGTGAAGATCGCGGTCAGGCCCACCACGGGCAGCGACAACCATCCGATATTGAGCAGCGAGATCATCAATTCGCGCGGGTAATAGGGCGGGCGGAAGATATGGCTGATGGCGCGGGCCGCAAAAAGCGACACGGCTCCGAACATGCTCAGCAATTCGAGCGTGATGCGCCCGAGCCAGCCCAAGGGCGCCAGAAGGTTCATGTAATGTAGCTCCGGCGGTATCTGTTGCCCAGCGAGGTCAGGATTTCATAGCCGATTGTCCCGGCGGCTTCGGCCAGATCATCCACCGTCTGCAACCGGTTCAGAATCTGCAGGTTTTCGGGCGTTTTTTCCAGATCGGTGATGTCGACGGTGATCAGGTCCATCGACACACGGCCCACAACGGGGCAGGTCTGGGTGCCGTGGAACAGGTCGATGCCGGAGCCAAGCGCACGATGCAGCCCGTCCGCATAACCGGCCGAGACTGTGGCGATGCGGGATTTGCGCGGCGCGGTCCAGGCATTGCCATAGCCCACGGTCTCGCCTTCTTCGACTGTGCGCACCTGAATCACCGGCAGATCAAGCGTGACCACAGCCTTGGCCTCGTCAAACGGCTCGCCCCCAAAGAGCCCGACACCGGGGCGGCAGAGGTCGAAATGATAGTCCGGCCCAAGCAGCAGGCCACCGGTGGCGGCCAGCGAGCGTGGAACCTGAAGATCGCCCGTTACCTCTTTGAAAACATGCAACTGTTGAGCACTCATCGCATGGTGCGGATCGTCGGCGCAGGCCAGATGAGACATGATCAGCGTGGGGTGCTGGCGCAGGGCTACATCCCTGAGCGCGGCCCATTCATGGGGCTCGATCCCCAGACGGTTCATGCCGGTATCGAGTTGGATGCCAAACGGGTGACCGCCAAGCTCGCGGGCATGGCGCAGCATTTGTTCGACCGAATTGATCATCGGCACCAGCTTGTTGTCGCGCAACAATGCCGCGTCGCCCTGCATATGGCCCGAAAAGACCGAGATGACCGGCCCGTCACCCACGGCCTTACGCACGGCAGCGCCTTCTTCGGCCACGGCCACGAAGAATTGACGCGCGCCCGCCTCGGCCAGCGCCTTGGCGGCCCGGCCCGCGCCCAGCCCGTAACCGTCCGCCTTGACCACCGCGCCGGTCTCGCTGCTGTTCCTAGCGTCCAGCGCTTTCCAGTTATCGGCCAGCGCGGTCAGGTCGATTGTCAGATGTGATGTGCTCATGGGCCCTGTTCATGACATGGAGGCAGGGCAGGTCAAGTCAGAAATCCCCGCAGTCGAGCGGGTTTACGCAGAGATAGCGGCAAAGTCTAGCTTGCCGTTTCCGCTCCGGAAACAGGAGCCGGGAAGATCCCCACATCGTCTCTGCCCTGATAGGCCTCCAGGCGCGTGCTCAGATCACCGACATGCAGTTCCAGCTTGTGATCATCGGGATCGAGGAAATACAGTGAGGCCCCTTCGGACCGGTTCTCTTTCCACAACGCACTGGCCGCTTTGATGCGCGCGGCCAAAGCGTCATAGCAGGACGCATCGCAATCCAGCGCAAGATGAGTGTCATCGGCGCGGCTATCCGGTGCGCCCAGTTCAAGACACAGCCAGAGCGTGCCCAGTTCCAGATAGGCCCCCGTCGCCCAACGGGCGCGGGGCCGCGCGCCCAGAATGTCGCGGTAGTAGGTGCAGGAGCGATCGAGATCGGTGCAAACCAGTGTCACATGATTGACGCCGCGAATGTCGGGCATCAATGGCCCATGTCTTCGATCCCCTGCTGCCAGGGTTTGACCAGATTGCCGAAGCGGGTGAACTGCGCTTCGAAGCTCAGCTCCACCGTGCCGATGGGGCCATGACGCTGCTTGCCCACGATCACCTCGGCCTTGCCATGCAGGTGTTCCATCGCGGTCTTCCACTCTTCCATCTTGTCGAGTTCATGATCGCCCGGTTTCTCGCGTTCCTTGTAGTACTCCTCACGGAACACAAACATCACCACGTCGGCATCCTGCTCGATCGAGCCGGATTCCCGCAGGTCGCTGAGCTGCGGGCGCTTGTCGTCGCGGTTTTCCACCTGACGGGACAGCTGGGACAGGGCGACCACCGGGATCTGCAATTCCTTGGCGATGGCCTTCATCCCCATCGAGATCTCGGCGATTTCGTTGACGCGGTTGTCGGCCATGCCCCGGCAGAGCTGCAGATAGTCGATCACCAGCAGGTCCAGACCATGGGTCCGCTTCAGCCGCCGGGCACGTGCCGCAAGCTGGGCAATGGGCAGGGCGGGTGTGTCGTCGATGAACAGAGGGCAGGCCTCAAGGTCTTTGGCCGCATTGACGAAGCGGCGGAATTCGGATTCCGTCATGTCGCCTTGGCGGATCTTGTGTGACGAGATTTCCGAGGCTTCCGCCAGAATCCGCCCCGCAAGCTGTTCGGCGCTCATCTCCAGCGAAAAGAACCCGACGACGCCGCCATCCACCGCGCCCTCGGTACCGTCAGGCTTTTGCCCGCGCTTATAGGCCTTGGCCACGTTGAAGGCCACGTTGGTCGCCAGCGAGGTTTTGCCCATCGAGGGGCGGCCCGCCAGAATGATCAGGTCCGAAGGGTGCAGGCCCCCCAACTGCTTGTCCAGGTCGGCCAGACCGGTCGAGAGGCCCGCCATGCCGCCGCCACGCTGATAGGCTTCATTGGTGACGTTCACGGCTTCGGTGACGGCCTTGAGGAAGGATTTGAACCCCTGTTCGGTCTGGCCCTGCTCGGATAGCTGATAGAGTTTCTGCTCGGCCTCGACGATCTGTTCCTTGGGTTCGCTGGCCACGTCGACTCGCGCCGCCTTGTCCGAAATCTCACGCCCCAGCCCGATCAATTCGCGACGGATCGCAAGGTCATAGATCATCTGGGCATAATCATGCACCGCAAAGGCGCTGATCGAGGCCCCGGCCAGATTGATCAGATAGGTGGCACCGCCCAGCTCTTTCAGGCCCTCGTCATCGGCCATGAAGGATTTCAGCGTAACAGGCGAGGCCAGCGCGTTCTTGGCGATGCGGGCTGAGGCGACCTCGAAGATGCGGGCATGGACCGGGTCATAGAAATGTTCCGGCCCGATAATGGCCGCCACCCGGTCATAGAGGTCGTTATTGGTCAGGATCGCGCCCAAAAGCTGCTGCTCGGCCTCGACCGAATGCGGCATGGTTTCCGCATTCTGGATCTGAATCTGCGCCTGATCGATACTGCTGATCTCGTTCATTTTGTTCTCACCGCCCTTGGATGTGATGTCATAGCGGTCGTGCTGCGGCGGAGGCAAATTGTATGTTTCTGGGGATAGTTTGTGAGTAGTCACCCGCCCCCAACATCATGCAGGGAAGGCGGGCGTTTCGTCAACATCTGGTATGATAGGCGGAGATTAGCCAATCAGCCCATGTGTGGATTTCTGCCTGACGTCAGGTTAGCTTTTGTGGGCCCGCTGCCAGTCGCGCGGGTCGTTCAGGAACGCTTCGACCCCGTCCAGCGTCTCGGTGTCGAAGGCGCCTTGTGCTTTGGCTTCGGCCAGCACGTCCCACCAGGTGCATAGGTGATGCAGCGCAACCCCGTGATCGCCCAGCGTCTTTTCGGTTTCCGGGAAGATGCCGTAGTAGAAGATCACCGCTGTATGCCCACAACTGGCGCCTGTCTCGCGGATCGCATCGACAAAGCTCAGCTTCGATCCGCCATCGGTTGTCAGGTCCTCAACCAGCAATACGCGCTCGCCCTCGTTCATCGCGCCTTCGATTCGGGCGTTGCGGCCGTAGCCTTTGGGTTTCTTCCTGACATAGGTCATCGGCAGTGCCATGCGCTCGGCTACCAGCGCGGCAAAAGGAATGCCGGCGGTTTCGCCGCCTGCGATATTGTCGAACGCCTCAAACCCCGCATTGCGCATTACCGTGACGGTCAGGAAATCCATCAGGGTCGAGCGGATGCGCGGGTAGGAGATCAGCTTGCGGCAGTCGATATAGGTCGGGCTGGGCAATCCGCTGGCCAATGTGAAAGGCTCGCGGGCGTTGAAATGCACCGCCTTGATTTCCAGCAACATGCGCGCGGTGAGGCGAGCGATCTCTTCGGCGGGCGGGTAGGAAGTGGGGATCATCATCGGGGTCCTCGAAAGCGTCGTTCAGGCGGTGACGTGCCAATGCACGGGGAAACCGGGGTCGAATACAGTGACCGGGCCGTCGCCGGTGTCGATCTTGTCGGGATAGGTGACCGCGTCGCCCTTGGTCAGTGTCAGACTGTCCTCGTTGACCGGCAGGCCGTAGAAGCCGGGGCCGTGTCGCGAGGCGAATCCCTCCAGCTTGTCCAATGCGCCGTCTTCCTCAAAGACATGGGCCAGCAGCGACATGGTGTTGGTGGCGGTGAAGCAGCCCGCGCAGCCGCAGGCGTTTTCCTTGAGCGGGTCAGTATGAGGCGCGCTGTCAGTGCCCAGAAAGAACCGGGCGTCCCCGCTGGTGGCAGCGGCGCGCAGGGCGAGGCGATGTTCCTCGCGCTTGGCGACGGGCAGGCAGTAGTAATGCGGCTTGATGCCACCCACCAGGATATGGTTGCGGTTGATGATCAGGTGATGGGTGGTGATCGTCGCGCCTAGATCGCTGTCATTGGCCTTTACATAGTCCACACCATTGGACGTCGTGATATGTTCCATCACCACGCGCAGACCCGGCGTGTCACGGCGGATCGGGTCGAGCACCCATTCGATGAACTGCGCCTCGCGGTCGAAAATGTCGATCTCAGGATCGGTGACCTCGCCATGCACGCAGAGCGGCAGGCCGATCTCGGCCATCCGTTCCAGCACGCCGCGCACCTTGTCGAAATCGCGCACGCCGCTGGCAGAGTTGGTGGTGGCTCCCGCCGGGTAGAGCTTGACCGCTTTGACCAGCCCGCTGGCATGGGCGGCGGCCACATCCTCGGGGTCGGTCTCCTCGGTCAGGTAGAGCGTCATCAGTGGCTCGAACGTCATGCCATCGGGCAGCGCGGCCACAATGCGGTCGCGATAGGCAGCGGCCTGCGTGCCGGTCACCACTGGTGGCACCAGGTTCGGCATGATGATGGCGCGGGCGAAATGGCGGGCGGTTTCGGGCAGGACGGCCTGCAACATCGCGCCGTCGCGCAGGTGCAGATGCCAGTCGTCGGGGCGGCGGATCGTAAGGCTTTGGCTCATGCGCCTCGGCTAGCACAGGAGCCCGGGACGGGAAAGCCCCTGTGGCGCTTGTTCAGGTGGACCCGTCCGGCGGCGGCCTGAAGGCTCCCTCCGCCGCAAGCTGTTGTAGCTGTTCCAGGCGGCGTTGCAACCGGCGAATGGGCAATCGGGCGATCGCATTGCGGCATAACAGCATCTCAAGATAGGGGCGTTCGTGATGTTCCAGATGGTTTCGGAGCATCAGAAGATAATGCGAGGACGCGCGGCGTGCGCGTAACATCCGGTAGAATTCCGCCTCTGTCAGCGTGTTTTCCGCTGCCATCGTGAGCAGGCGGGGCAGCAGCTTCATCTCGATCAGGCGGGCCTGCAATTCACTGCCCATATGACGCAGGCGCAACCGCGTCACATTGGGCCGCGCAAAGAGCGTGGCATGCATCGCATCCAGTCGCTGGCCGGGATCGTAGAGCACAAAGGCCTGATCGGCGGCGTCCAGCATGTCGGGTGCATAGCCGAACCGGTCATCAAAGGCGGTGCGGCGCATCTCGGTGAACCGGTTGTCCCATTCCGTCATCCGTGGGTCCAGCGTCGCTTGCGGTTGAAGCGCGATGACCGAGGCACCGGGGGCCGCGACCGAAAACGCTGCCGCCGCATAGCCGCACGGCCCCGCGCCATAGAAGACCACCTTGTCATACCCCTCGAATATTCCGTCATCGATCAACCGGTCGAAAAAGGCATAGACCTCGCTGTCACGAAACCAGGTGTTCCCGTTGGAGATGAGGCAGAGATGCGACCAGGATTTCTTGCGCACCATCTCAAAGCCCAAGGGTTGCTGGCTGTCCGAGAGGGTCCGAATACCCTGTATCGTCTCGAAGCTCACCAGCAGGGTCGGGCCACGGTTTATGAAGGTTGCAAAATGCCGCCTGCCGAACTCATGCACCTCACCTTCGGCCCGGACCTGATCCAGCAATCGCGCCTTCCATCTGCGGGGGCGCAGGTTGACCAGCGGCTGGTCAAGGGCGCTTTCGATGTCCTTCATATGCCGATCCTCAGAGATCCGGTCGCTTGGCGGACCGGTTGGGTAGCCTCATAGCTAAAAGGCGAATGCGGCCAAATATGGGTCGGACTCAGGTCTCTTTCTGGCTGGTTCCAGCGCCGGCACGCTTTGATTTCATGATCCCGATACTGGCGAAAGAGGCCAGCGTCTCGGCCGAGGTGGCAGACACCGGGCGCGAGGGGGGCGTCATCAGCAGGCGCGAGAACAGCGCGCGATAGGGATCGAGCTCCATCAATTCGCGGAACCGCTCATGGCGCCAGGTCACGGCGTTTTCATGCAGTTGGGCAAGCTCGGCATCCTCCATCATCTCAGCGCGCAGCGGATCGGCACGGTCGCTGAGGCGCGAGATGCTGTCATCGGTATCGGTGTTGAGGTTCCGCTCCACCCAGTAATCCATACCCAGCATGTCATCGGAATGCACCGCGCGACCGCGATCGGCCTTGAGCACATAGCTTTCCATCGCGCCCAGCGGATAATGGTTCAGCTGCACCAGCCCGTAATTGTCGCGCCCGTAATCGGAAAAGACGCGCTTTTTCTGCTGTCGCAGGTCGATTTCGCGGCCTGATCCGTCGAACCATCGGGCTTTTGCTTCTTTCTCGGGATGTGGTGAGCGGGGCCGGTGCACGCCCAGTTTCCGGTAGGCGCCATTGTTGCGGTAGAGCGTTTTGAACATCGCTGCGCGCCAGGGCCAATGCATGATCACCGGGGCGCAACGGGTGAAGAGGCGGGGCACCGGGGCGTCGGTGTAGCGTGTGACCTCGCCATTGCCGAAGAGCCGCCAGGTCAGCGTGATGGCCGTGGCCTTGGGCAGGGCGGCGGTCAGATCCTGAACGGTGCCGCCTCCGGCATGGATATTGACGAACTCATCCACATCCAGCGGCAGGATCCAGTCGGCTTTTCTGACCAAACGATGCTTTGACGCCGCCTTGAGCGCGGTGAACTGGATGCCGCCCTTATCATAGGGGCCGTCATTGCGCAGGTGGGTCAGGTGGCCCATCTCCTCCAGCCGGTCGAGGATGGCGTCGGTGCCGTCCTGACAATCGTTGGAAAACACGAGGAAATCGGTGAACCCGGCAGCCCTGTGATGGGCCAGCCAGTCCAGCAGAAAGGCACCTTCGTTGCGAACCGTCAGCACGGCCAGATATCGCATGCAACCTCCCCGATCCCGTGACCGGGATGCTTTGCATGTTGCCCGCGCAAGTCATGGCATCTTGCCCTCAACCCGTCAATCGCCCGGACCGGGACAGCTGTGATGCGACTAAGGTCGCACGGCTCTTTGCTTGACGCCAGCGCCGTGCCATGACCTGCTGCACCGGCAAAGAGGGAGGTACCATGCAGCGACCAGACAGCATCGACGCGGTTCAATCCGCGCTGACCGGGCAGGGCTATGTCTGCGGCCGCGCGCTGGCGACGGTTGTGTTCCTCGCGCTCAAATTAGGGCGTCCGCTGTTTCTTGAAGGCGAGGCGGGGGTCGGCAAGACCGAGATCGCCAAGGCGCTGTCGGCCGCTTTGGGTCGCCGCCTGATCCGGCTGCAATGTTACGAGGGGCTTGATGCCTCAAGCGCCGTCTATGAATGGAATTTCCCGGCTCAGATGGTTGCCATCCGTACCGCCGAGGCAGCGGGTGGTGCGGACCGAACTGCACTGCAATCCGAGCTTTTCAGCGACGATTATCTGATCGAACGCCCTCTGCTGCAGGCCATGCGCCCCGACGAAAACGGCGCGCCGGTGCTGCTGATCGACGAGTTGGACCGTACCGATGAACCGTTCGAGGCTTTCCTGCTGGAGGCGCTGAGCGATTTTCAGGTGACGATCCCCGAGCTTGGCACGATCAAGGCCGCCGAGCCGCCCATCGTTATCCTCACCTCGAACCGCACGCGCGAGGTGCATGACGCGCTGAAACGCCGCTGCCTTTATCACTGGGTCGACTACCCCGATTTCACCCGCGAGGTTGAAATCCTGCACGCCCGCGCCCCCGAGGTCGCCGAAGCGCTCAGCCGCGAGGTTGTGGCCTTTGTCCAGCAATTGCGCACCGAGGATCTGTTCAAGAAGCCCGGCGTGGCCGAGACCATCGACTGGGCCAAATGCCTGCTGGCGCTGGACGTCATCGACCTCAGCCCCGAGGTGATCGCCGATACGCTGGGCGCGGTGCTGAAATACCAGGACGACATCCAGCGCCTCGAAGGCTCCGAGGCCAAGCGCCTGCTGGATCAGGCCAAGGCATCGCTGGAGCCTGCATGACAAATGAACTACTCGGGAAGCCCACTTCTAAGTAGATCAACAGCGGCTTCGGGGCGGGGCCTTTTTGTGTTGTCTACGGCGACCATTTTGACTGTTTGGCTAAAGATTGACCTTAGCTCACTCACCATCTTAGGCGTCTCGCTTAGCGAGCCGCAAACAGATGCGTCACTGATTTGCGTTTTGATGCTTCTCTGGGTCACCCTCGCGGTGCATTGGGTCGGTGACCTAGTGTCATTGGGGCAATGGAACTCCTCAATGTCATCCAAGCTTGCGCAGGCCGTTTATGACGGCGGCGGAAAAATGAAGGGCCGCATTGAGTATATTATCGAAGCCTTTGAGAGGGCTTTTGATGAAGAAGACCAGCTTCACAAGTCTGTCGATATTGACTACGTGAATAGGAAACTACGCGAGATTGACGATAGTATGTGGTGGCACGAAAAAACCGCGGTCTTCTTTGTCGTGGTTTGGAGCTTTATCATACCAACGCTGCTTGTATTCATTGCAATTCTTGCGGTCATGTATGGCTGAACAACTCCCGCTCGCCACGCCAGACAACCCGAAACTGGCTCAGAATATCATCCATTTCGCCCGCGCGCTGCGTAAGGCCGGGCTGCCGATCGGGACGGGGCGGGTGGTCGACGCGATCCAGGCGGTTGCGGCGGCGGGGTTCACCGCGCGGCGTGATTTCTACTGGACGCTGCATGCCTGTTTCGTGAACCGCCCCGAACACCGCGCGGTCTTTGCGCAGGTGTTCCGGCTGTACTGGCGCGACCCGCGTTATCTGGAACATATGATGGCGATGATGCTGCCCGCCATTCGCGGCGTGCAGGAGGATCGCACCGCGCAGGCCGCCGAAAAACGCGCCGCCGAGGCGCTGCTGGACGGAGCACAGCGCGACCTGCCCGAGATGGAAGACCAGGAAGAGGGCACCGAGATCGAGGTCGACGCCTCGATGACCATGTCCTCGGAGGAGCGGCTGCGGAGTCTGGATTTCGAACAGATGAGCACCGAGGAAGTGGCCCGCGCCAAGCGGATGCTGGCGCGACTGGAACTGCCGGTGAAACCGATCCCGTCACGGCGCGGACAGGCCAGCCATCTGGGCCACCGCCTCGACCGGGCCCGCACCTTGCGGCAGGCGATGCGGCAGGGGGGCGAGTTGCGCGATATCGCGAAACTGCAACCTCGCCCGCGATGGCCCAATCTGGTCGTGCTGTGCGATATTTCGGGCTCGATGAGCCAGTACAGCCGCATCATCCTGCATTTCCTGCATGCGGTCGCCAATGCCAAGGGCGCGGGTTGGGCCAAGGTACATGCCTTCACGTTCGGCACGCGGCTCACCAACATCACCCGGCACCTGCATCAGCGCGATGTGGATGCCGCCCTTGCTGCTGCGGGGGGCGAAGCGCAGGATTGGGAGGGCGGCACGCGGATCGGCCACTGCCTGCATCAGTTCAACCGTGACTGGTCGCGCCGAGTGATGGGGCAGGGCGCGGTGGTGCTGCTGATCACTGACGGGCTGGACCGGGACGACCCCGATCAACTGGCCAAGGAGATGGAGCGTCTGCACCTCTCGGCCCGCCGCTTGATCTGGCTGAACCCGCTGCTGCGCTGGCAGGGCTTCGCGCCCAAGGCGCGCGGCATCGCGGCGATGCTGCCCCATGTGGACAGCTTTCGTGCGGGCCATTCGATCGCCTCGCTTGAAGATCTGGCCGAGGTGATCTCGCGTCCCGATGATGTCGGAGAAAAGGCGCGGCTGCTGGTTGCCGCGCGGGGGTAGGGCGGCCAGCAGCCGCCCCGGTCAGCATATCACTGGATCTGTTTCTGGTTACACTCGCGCGCCATCTCCAGCGCCTTGTAGGTGCCGGCCAGATTGACCTCGAATGCGTATTCCTTCTCGGGGAACACGGTCATCGTGTATTGCTTGGCGATGTCCTCGAAAAAGGCGGGGTCGTCGGACAGGACGTAGCCGCCTGAATAGCCCTTGGTGATGTTGCCCCGCATGCCTGTGGCGTCGCCCAAAAAGAGGTCATCCCCGATCAGGACCGCCACGGCCTGGGTTTCGTCCTTCTTGATATCGGTCTTGGCTTTGGTGAAGACCCCGACATAGCCAACACCGCGATCGGTGGTCAGACCCATCTGCACGACGTTTTCAGACTCGTCCACGGCTTCGACGAAACAGGATTGCTTGGTCGCGTCCACATAGACATTCCAGCCTTCGGTGGTGCCATAGGCCTCGAACTCATCGGCCTGCGCCGCGCCGGCCATCAGGGCAAGCGCCCCCGCGAAACCCAGTTTTGCATATGTCATGATCTATCCTTTGTCTCAGTGAAAAACAGGAGGGCTTACGGGCCGCCGATGACACCTCGCCGACCCGTTGTGCGTTGGCGGCAGGTTAGGCCGCACCTGCTGCGTCTGCAAGTCAAGGTTGAGTATTTTCGGACGGTTTGCGCGGAGGTGAAAAATCCTCGCTCCCAGTGCTGAAACACAGCAGACACCGCCTCGGGTCTGGGCCATACTCGCCGTTGGGAGGTGCCGCATGCAACGTTTTGATAACAGCCCGGAAACCGCGCTTGACTGGTATCGCGAGGGCGGCAGCGCCGCACTGGCGACGGTGGTTGAAACCTGGGGCAGCGCGCCGCGCCGGGTGGGGGCGCAACTGGTGATCGGCGGCGATGGCCGGATCGAAGGCTCGGTCTCGGGCGGCTGCGTCGAGGGTGCGGTGATTGTCGAGGCGCTGGAGGCTATCGAAGAGGGCGCGTCGCGGGTGCTGGAATTTGGTGTCAGCGACGAGGATGCCTTTGCCGTGGGTCTTGCCTGTGGCGGCACCATCCGCATTCTGGTGGAACCGATCGGCGCGGTGCTGTCCGAGGTGATGCTGGCCGAGCTGGTTGCCCTGCGCGCCGCGCGCATCCCCGTTGCCTATGAGGTCAATATCGACACGGGCCGTCGCGCGCTTCGGCGCACGCGCCATGCGGATCGGATGCGTCTGGATCGCTCGGGGTTCGAAGAGGATGGCAAGACCTTTGTCGCCGTGCACAATCCGCCGCTGCGGTTGGTGGTGTTGGGGGCGGTGCATATCGCTCAGGCGCTGGTGCCGATGGCGCGGATCGCCGGTTATGACCCGGTGATCATCGATCCGCGCGAGGCGTTTGCCTCGTCGGAACGGTTCCCGGGCGAGAGGATCCTGACCGACTGGCCGGATGAGGCGGTGGCCGAGATCGGCCTTGATACGCGCACGGCACTTGTGTTGCTGACCCATGATCCAAAGCTGGACGATCCGGCACTGCAGGCGGCTCTGGGGGCCAATATCTTCTATATCGGCGCGCTGGGCTCGACCCGCACCCACGCCAAACGCGTCGCGCGAATGCAGGAGGCGGGGTTCTCCGAAGAGCAGATCGCGCGCATTCACGGGCCTATCGGGCTTGATATCGGCGCGGCTGGCCCGTCCGAGATTGCGGTGGCCATATTGGCGGAAATGACGGCTGTGCTGCGGGGCAAGGCATGAGGTTCGGCCCGGTTCCCGTTTCTGACGCAGAGGGTGCCGTTCTCGCGCATTCGGTCAGTGCCGGTGGGCGAAAGCTGCGCAAGGGGATCGTGCTGGGCGCGCAGGACTTGTCTCTGCTGGCCGAGAATGGCGTAGCGGAGGTCACCGTGGCTCGGCTGGAGCCGGGCGATGTGCATGAGGATACCGCAGCGAGGGTTCTGGCCGACGCGCTGGTTCCTGATCCTGCCGCCGCCAATGTCACGTTGAGCAAGCCCTTTACGGGGCGGGTGAACATTCTGGCCGCATCGCCTGGCATCGTCGATCTGGATGTGGCGGCTCTCGAGCGGTTCAATCAGGTCCATCCGATGATCACCGTGGCTACGGTACCGCCTTATCAGCAGATGACGCCGCGCGGCATGGTGGCGACGATCAAGGTGATCTCTTATGCCGTGCCCGAGATCGATGTGACCCGCGCGGCAGAGGCTGCGCGCAACGCGATCCGGCTGCTTGCGCCGGTACACGGCTCGGCCGGGTTGATCGTGAGCGATATTCCCGGCGGGCCGTCCAATGACAAGGGCATCGCCGCCATTCGCGGTCGGGTCGAGGCGCTGGGCATGGACCTGAGCGACATCCGCACGGTGCCCCATCGCGAAGAGGCGCTGAGCGCAGCCCTGCAGGATGTGGGCGGCGACATGGTGATGATCCTGACCGGCTCGGCCACCTCGGACCCGCAGGATGTGGCCCCGGCAGCGCTGCGTCATGCGGGCGGCAGGGTGGATCGGTTCGGGATGCCGGTCGATCCCGGTAACCTGCTGTTTCTGGGCCAGCTTGGCCCGCGCCCGGTGATCGGCCTGCCGGGTTGTGCCCGCTCTCCGGCGCTCAACGGTGCTGACTGGGTTTTGTCGCGGGTGGCCTGTGGGGTCACCACCACCGGTGCGGATATCGCCGCAATGGGGGTTGGCGGGCTGCTCAAGGAAATTCCCACGCGACCGCAGCCGCGCGCAGGGAAGAAACGTAGCTGAGAGGTCAGGCAGGTGCGCAGTCACCACGCTGCCCGGCGCATCCCGACCCGTTCAAGCCATAGAGCATAGGGCTCAAGGACGGTGCCAGATCATTGACTTCGATTCGCTCTGGCGGATCGACCACATAGCGATGAGGGTCAGCCTTGTCGGACTTCACAAAGGGATAGGCCACAAGAATAAGAATGGTAAGGAGTATAGCGCGCATGTCTGCCCCGGGGTTCAATGTCTTCGGGGATAGAACGCGTCACTGCGCGCTTTCCGTCGCGCCAAATGTCGTTTTTTCAGATCGCGGTATAGAGGCCCAGCCCGCCGACAAGGATCAGGCTCAGCGCCCAGAGGATTTCCAGGTCGAACCAGCCTTTCGACAGGAACCGCAAGCCCAGCCAACGGTAGACGGCAAAGGCGATCGTGCCTCCGGCCAGCAGCATAGCGCCGGTGTGCAGCAGGGCCACGCCTAGCGTCAGCCCGGCATTGCGCGCCATCAGTTCCGAGGCGGCCAGATGCCCGGTATCCAACTCGTCGATCTTGCACAGGCCCAGATAGATCGGCACCAGCATCAGCGCGGCCCCATGGGCCAGCGCCACCAGAAACGACCACAGCGCCAGCCGCGAGGGCGGCACCCGCGCCAGAAAGCGTGGATGCTTGCGGGTGACCAGAATCCAGCAGCCCCAGAGCACGACGATGCCACCGGTTGCCAGACGCAATTCGCGTTCATAAGACACCAGCGCAGTCATCGCCGAGAGCGGCAGCAAAATCGCCAGCATTGCCAGGAAATGCCCCAACGCCAGCGCGCCAAGCGCGGTGAACAGCGCGCCCTGGCGGCGTTCCATCAGCGACGAGGACACTGCCAGCGGCCATCCCATGCCGGGATTGGCGCCGTGATAAAGACCGCTCAGAACCACCGCCAGCCAGAGCGCGGCGGTGGTCATGTCAGGGCTCAACGATCAGGCCGAGGGATAGCAGAAACTGTCGGTCGAACAGTCGCCACCCTCCAGCCGGATCTGATGCGAGCGATAGCCGTCCGGGAAATCGACCCAGAAGCTTTCATCCAGCGTCAGGCCGCCATTCTCGCCAACATTCGCCATCACCATCGCCGCGCCCTCGTCATCGGGATAGAACTGATCATCCCAGGTCGAATAGAGCGAATTGGTCCAGTAGACGCGTTTGCCGTCGCGGCTGATCTCGACCATCTGCGGGCCATAGCCAAAGTCTTTCCCATTGGGATGTTTGGTCTTTTTGACGATGCCGCCAATCTCGACCTTGCCGGCCAGCACCGGGTTCATCGGGTCCGAGACATCGTATTGATGCATCTCGCCCAGCCCCCAGCAGGCGACATAGAGATATTTGTCGTCCAGGCTCAGGTCGATATCGGTGACCAGCGGCGGCACGGCCGAGAAGCCTTTGAGCAATTCGGGCAGGTCATCGGGATCGGCCGGCACCGGATCGATGGTGATGGTCTTCTTGGCCTCGAACGTGCCATCCGCGTTGCGCCACCAGGTAAAAATCGCGCCTTGCAGGTTGGTGGTGTCGACCACCACACCACAAAAGCCGTACTCCTTGGACGGGTCATGGGCTGGGCGGATTTCCAACGCCATCTGGTGGTTTGCGCCCAGATCGATCGTCTGGATGTTCTTGCGCCCGCGCAGGTCCCAGAAATGGATCGAATGGCCGTATTTGTTAGACAGCAGGTCCTCGGCCACGATACCGTTTTCAAACTGCGGCGGCAGGCCCCATTCTGAACTGACCATGTAGTCGCGCGGCAGGTTCCACCAGAAATCATAGTGCTTGTCCTGCACGCCGCGATCCATCTCGTAACGGCCCAGAATCTCGAAGCTTTCGCAATCCATGATGAAGATACCCGGCGGTCCGTCAGTGCCGTCTTCGCCGCCGCCGCCCAGGGTCGAGACATAGATGCCTTCGGGCCCGCAATGGATCGTGTGGGGGCGGGAATAGCCGGTCTTGGCGAACACCTCTTCGGGTTCGATGATCTTGTGGATCTTGGCCTTGAGCGGTTCTTTCACGTCGATCACATAGATCCGGGACGAGCGGATACCCGGAATGATGAGATAGCGGCGCTCCAGAAAGGCGTGACCCGACAGCGGCGACAGTGCCGAGGAACAGGCGTTCCAGCCGAAATGATGAAACTCATCGCCGGTATTGGGCATGATGACCGAATGCACGATCTTGCCATACGTTGACGAGGTGGGGTCCACGTCAACCACCGCCAGACCGTCAGGTTGCGACCCGTCCGGACTGAGCATGAGCGTAAAGGCCAGTGTTTCTGCCGGGGCCTCCATCGCCAGCCGGGGGGATGGATGAAAGGTAGGGTCCGGTCGTAAATTCATGAATTCTCTCCCTAAGTTCAAATTCGCATGCTTTGCGCCAAACTGGCCCAGGTGCTGCGTACCCGTCCTCCAACCTGGATATGGTCGGTGCCGGGCTTTGTTCAGGTCAAGGAGAATTTCGTGGGGTGCGACTTTGGTCTGTGGTCGGAGCGCGCGTCTTCACAACGAAAAACGCCCCGCGCGTAAGGCAGGGCGTTTCGAATAAATCGTATGACAGGTGGGTTACTTTTGCGGCAGAGGCCCGATCAGCATGATCATCTGACGGCCTTCCATCTTGGGAAAATTCTCGACCTTGCCGATTTCCTTGGTGTCCTCGGCCACCCGTTCCAGCAACTCGCGGCCCAAGTTCTGGTGCGCCATCTCGCGGCCACGGAAACGCAGGGTGACCTTCACCTTGTCGCCGTTTTCCAGAAACTTGAACACGTTGCGCATCTTGACTTCATAGTCATGCGTGTCCGTGTTCGGGCGGAATTTGACTTCTTTGATCTCGATGATCTTCTGCTTCTTGCGCGCTTCGCTTTCGCGCTTTTGCTGCTCATATTTGAACTTGCCGAAATCCATGATCTTGCAGACCGGCGGGTTCGCATTGGGAGAGATCTCAACCAGATCCAGACCGGCATCAACCGCCATGTCGATGGCGCGTGCAGGCGTCACGACACCAACGTTCTCACCATCTGCGCCGATCAGGCGAATTTCGTTGGCACGGATCTTTTCGTTGACGCGCGGGCCAGTGTCTCGTTGCGGCGGCGCGTTGTGAGGTCTGCGAGCTATGGGTTCAATCCTTTGATGGTTGCAGCTGAAAGTGCCGGGAAAATAGCGCTCTGTCACCAGTGATTCAAGCGGTTAGCGCCATATGCCGGTGTGCTGCGTACATTTCAAGAGGCGATTACCTGCCGACGCAGCCCGGTCTGGCGCGATGGTGTGGTATCATGCGGTTTTCCCCCTTGTGTCCGCTTGGGAATCCAACCACTTGATTGCCAGGCGCCAATGCAAAGGGCGTTGTGCAGAAAACAGGAAAAACAGTAATGAAACCAATTGTTGTCTTGATCATTCTCGCAGGGCTCGCAGCGGGTGGCTATTTCTATTTCAACGCACAGTCCGAGGGTGCAGGCGAAGAGGCCGCCACGCCGGAGGCTGCCGCTGAAACCGCCACGGAGGAGGCCGAAACCGCCGCTGAAACCGCTGAAGAATCGGTTGAAGAGGCCGTCGAAAACGCCGGCGAGGCCGTGGAAGAGGCGGCGGAAGACGTTAAGGAAGCGGTTGATGACGCGGTTGATACTGCCACCGAGGCTGCGAGCGATGCCGTAGATGCAACCACAGATGCCGCAAGCGATACCGCCGATGCCGCAACTGACGCGGCAAGCGATGCTGTCGACGCGGCAAGCGACACCGCCAGCGATGCTGCGGATGCGGTTTCGGATGCAGCCTCTGACGCTGCAACAACCGCGGGCGAGACCGTGAGCGATGTGACCGACGCTGCCACTGATGCTGCAAGCGATGCGGCAGATGCGGCAAGTGACGCGGCAGATGCGGTCAACGATTCGGTCTCGGATGCGCTTGGCACGGGAAGTGACGCCGCCACTGGCACGACCGACGACACGACCACATCGGGCAACTGATACCCGGAAAGCAAAAAGGGGCCGCGTTCTGAACAGGTACGCGGCCCTTCTTTTTTGGTTGGGCGCTTAGGCTAAAAGAGCCTTCTCGATACCACCGCTCAGCACCTAGCCCAGAAACACAAAATTCGCTTCTTGGGCGATATCGTCGACGCTCACGCCATCGATCTGCACGCTCAATGCAAGCGGGTGGTCAAGATCGGCAATCTCGACCGTCACACCGCCGCCATTGGAGGTGAAACTCAGGTCATCAAAGGCAAGGCCTTCTCCTTCCACCACAATCCTGTCCAGTCCAAGTTCGAAATCAACGATCTGATCTTTCCCGTGTTTCGCCTTGAAAACAAAAAAGTCAGAGCCGCTGCCACCATTCAGAGTGTCGTTGCCCAGGCCGCCTCGTATCGAGTCGTTGTCCGCGCCGCCAAACAGCACATCCGCGCCCGACCCGCCGAAGATCACATCGTTTCCGTCCCCTCCAAACACCCTGTCTTTGCCGGAGCCGCCACCCAGATAATCGCCGCCCGTACCGCCGCCCAAAGCGTCCTCTCCGTCGCCTCCATAGGCGGTATCAGCGCCATCACCGCCCATGAGCCTGTCATTTCCATGATTACCCTGAAGCCGGTCCGCTCCCTCATCGCCGCTTTGCCAGTCAGCACCATTTCCGCCCAGCAACACATCGTCGCCTTGCCCGCCAAGCAGACTGTCATTCTGGTTGCCACCGGACAGAAAATCATTGCCCGCTCCGCCATCCAGCGCGTCGTTGCCGTTGCCGCCATCCAGGCTGTCGGCCCCGTCTTCGCCGGACAAACTATCGTTGCCTGCTTGACCAAAAAGCTGATCTTGCCCCGCGCGACCGAACAGAGTGTCTTCGCCCCCCGCGCCAAACAGAGCGTCGCGAAAATCCCCACCGTAGACTTCGTTTGCGTCGTTGTTGCCCCGGAACGTCAACCGATCCACGCCGAGGAGTTGAATTCTGGGCCCAGACCAAGCCGCTCCAAACATCTCTGGCAATTCATCGTAGCCATCGTGCACATCGAAATAGACCGCGCCCGAGAAAGCAGATATGTCGATAATTGCATGGTCCCTGCCAAACCCGGCTACCCAATAATAATTCCAGTCGGCATCGTGCAGCCCAAGTTCAAGCGTCACATTTCCTGCTTCGGTCTCAAGATAGAGATACTCGAAATCATCCAGGATCAACCCGTTGGACACCGTAGATCTGCCGCCGGGATTAAATTTGATCAGATGGTCCTCCTCGCCCTCCAGAACGAGCAACAACAGGTCGTTTCCGCTGCCCCCATCGGCATATTCTTTGGACGGGTCTTCGAAGGCTTCATGATGCAGAGAGACAGTGTCATTCCCGGATCCTGCCAATAGCCATTCCTGACCAATCCATCCGCCGGCAAGAACATCGTCGCCCGCGCCACCGATCAGCGTGTCGTTCCCAAAATCCCCGAACAGGGAGTCATTGCCTCCGTTGCCAAAGATGACGTCATCACCGAAACCTGCCCAGATCTCATCATTGCCCCCATTGCCAACGATGGTGTCATCTCCGTCAATTCCCCAAATCTCATCATCGCCCTGGGCGCCTATGATGTGAAGCGCCTCTACGTCGGTTGCTTCCGGGCTGTCCGCATACCATGTCAGTTCCAGAGCAACGGATCCAAGGCTTTTGATCAACCCCTCTTCCTGAGTCCAATTCAGGTAAATATTGTTTGACCCGGAATTGGAGAGGTCGAGCACGATCACATCGTCGCCCGAGCCGCCCAGGATACGGATTGGATCGTTGATCACAGCATCGGGCGGTATTTCAACGTCTTGTGACGTCGGTATCGGTGAGGGAAACCCCGGCGGAGCAATGAGGCTCACCTCGAACCGATCATCTCCCTCACCACCCTCAAGGGTGTCACGACCGGTACCCGACTGTATCGTGTCGTTTCCAGCGCCACCCCGGATCAGATCATCGCCGGCTGATCCCAGGATGCTGTCATTCCCACCCAGACCGAGAATTGTGTCATTGCCGTTGGTTCCGGCAAGTGTTTCGCCCAATGTCGTCCCGGTTACCAATGCCACCTTGAAACCCTCTGATGCTAAACCGCGTCTGTTTCGCTAGAAACAGAGGAAATCAGGCAAATTTATGACTCCTTAGGGTTGAAATAGAAAAAGCCGCGCATCATGGCGCGGCTTCCCTCAAATCCTGTGGTGTGGCCGGTCAGCCGACAAAGGCTTTTTCGACCACAAATTCCTTGGGTTCGGAATTGGCACCTTCGCGCAGGCCGAACTCTTCGAGGATCGCCTTGATGTCATGGTTGAACGCGAGGCTGCCGCAGACCATGGCGCGATCACTTTCCGGCGCAATACCCTCGATGCCCAGATCGGCAAACACCGTGCCATCCTTCAGCAGAGTGGTGATACGGCCCATCTTGGGGCTCTCTTCGCGGGTGGTGGTGGGGTAATACCGAATCTTCTTGTGGAAATCCGCGCCCATCAGCTCGGCCAGCATCTCGTCCTGCTTGATGTCTTCGATCAGTTGCCGGCCATATTCCAGCTCTGCCACTTCGCGGCAGGTATGGGTGATGATGATCTCGTCATAATCCTCATAGGTCTGCGGCTCGCGCAGCAGCGAGGCGAAAGGCGCAAAGCCGGTACCAGTGGCAAAGAACCACAGCCGCTTGCCCGGCAGCAGGGCGTCATGCACCAGCGTGCCCACGGGCTTGGGCCGCAGGATGATCTGATCGCCGGGCTTGATATGCTGCAGCTTCGAGGTCAGCGGGCCGTCCTGCACCTTGATCGAGTAGAACTCCAACTCGTCGTCCCAGGAAGGCGAGGCGATGGAATAGGCGCGCAGCAGTGGCTTGCCATTGTCGCCCAGCAGGCCGATCATCACGAACTCGCCCGAGCGGAAACGCAAGGAGGCGGGGCGCGATACCTTGAACGAGAACAGGCTGTCGGTCCAGTGCTTCACATCCAGCACGGTTTGCGCGTCGGGCAGGACGGGGGCCTTTACGGCGGTGGCTTCGGTCACGGATTTCATCTCTGTCATCGTTTCACTATCCGGTCAGCTAAACCGGCATCTCCGTTTAATCTTTGATCCAAGTCAGGAAAAGGGGCATCTTGCCCCTTTGTGGTCACAAGCTGGCGATAGGCGGGCTCAGCCGCGCAGGCGGGCCTGGTAATTGTGGTCCTGCCAGTCGGCGCGGGCCAGCCACTGATCCTCAGGCTGGCGGTTGGCGAGGGCCTGGTCGATCTCGACCTCATCAAAGCCGCTGCGGCGTGCCATGGCATATTGGTCGGCCAGCACATGCCCCTTGGCGCGCAGGCGACCGGCATAACCTTTCAGGCGCAGAACGCGCGCGATGGTAAAGCCGCGCCCATCTGCGGAGGATGGAAAATCGACGCGCACCATCTGGGCGCTGCCCAGGCGGTCAATCAGCTCATCCGGGTCGGTGTCTGAGGCCACGTCGAGCGACACCACATCATTTGCGGCGTCATCCAGCGTGACATAGCCGTCGGTCCAGTCATCGGGGGCGAAGCCCTCATCAGTCACGATTACATTCATGTTTTCTCTCCGGCGCGCACCATCTTGCCATCGACAAAATGGATGCCGCATTCTTCCTTGTTCTGATCGCGCCAGCGTCCGGCACGGGGGTCTTCGCCCTCTTTGACCGGCGAGGTGCAGGGCGCACAGCCGATCGAGGGGTATCCATTCGCCACCAGCGGATGCCGGGGCAGGCGGTTTTCGTCCATATAGGCGCGCACGTCTTCGGGTGCCCAATGGGCCAGCGGGTTGACCTTGATGCGCCCGGTGCCGTCTTCAACTTCGAAAAAGTCGAGCGCGGCGCGGGTGCCGGCCTGAAACCGCTTGCGTCCGGTGATCCAGCCGTCAAAACCCTTGAGCGCACGCTGCAGCGGGATCGTCTTGCGCAGCGTGCAGCAGGCATCGGTATCGCGCAGCCGCAAGGCGCCATAGGGGTCGTCGCGGGCCACATCTTCGTCCGAGGCGCGGATGATCTGCACGTTGCGCAGCCCAAGCCGTTCGCTCACCTCCTGCTGGTAGACCAGCGTTTCGGTGAACAGCATCTGCGTGTCCACAAACAGCACCGGTATATCCTTGTCGACCACCGCCGCCATATGCAGCAACACCACCGACTCGGCCCCGAAGCTGGAGACCAGCGCCAGATGCCCGGCCTCCTGCAGCGCGCCATGCATCACGTCATGGGCGCTGTGGTGGCGGAATCGGGTGTTGAGCGCCTCAACCTTTTCGGTCAGGGCGCAGCGTTCAGCCCCCAGCTCGGTCTGGATTTCATCAAGCGGCATTGGCCTGAGCCTCGGGGTAAAGCGCCGCCTTGAACGGTGCCATCCCCAGACGGCGATAAGTTTGCAGGAAGGTCTCCTCCTTACCTTCCCGCAGGTCGAGATAGGCCGCGACCAGTCGTTCGATCGCTGGCACAATCTCGTCATAGGCAAAACCAGGACCGGTGCGATCACCAATGGCCGCTGTTTCGGTACCGTCGCCGCCCAGTGTGATCTGGTAGTTTTCCACGCCTGCACGGTCGAGGCCGAGGATGCCGATATGGCCCACATGATGATGCCCGCAGGCATTGATGCAGCCCGAGATCTTGATCTTCAGCTCACCGATGTCGTTCTCCAGCTTCAGCTCTTCGAAGCGGCTGGCGATCTGCTGTGCTACCGGGATCGAGCGGGCCGTCGCCAGCGCGCAATAGTCCATGCCGGGGCAGGCGATGATATCGCTGATCAGCCCGATATTGGCGGTGGCCAGCGCATGCTCTTTCAGCCGCGCGTGGATCGCGGGCAGGTCGGATTTGTGCACATGTGGCAGGATCACGTTCTGCTCATGGCTGATGCGCAGTTCGCCATAGGCGTACTGTTCGGCCAGATCGGCCATCACCCGCATCTGCTCGGCAGTGGCGTCGCCCGGCGTCTCGCCCTGTTTCTTGAGCGAGATCGTGACAATCGCATGATCGTCTTTCTTGTGCGCGGCGATGTTGGTGTCCACCCAGGACCGGAAGACCGGATCATGGTGATAGGCATCCTTGAACCCCGCGACCGAACGGTACCGGAAGGCGGGCGGCGCAAAATGGCCCTTGATCTCTTCCAGCAGCGCCATGTCGGCGCCTTTGAATTGCGGGCGCACTTGCAGGAAACGTTCATTCACCTTGGCGCGGATCGCATCGATGCCATGCTCATGCACGGTGATCTTGATGCGCGCCTTATACTTGTTGTCACGACGCCCGATCTGGTTCCAGACGCTGACGGTTGCCTCCAGATAAGCGAGCAGGTCGTCGAAGGCGACAAACGGGCTCAACTCCTTGCCGATCATCGGCGTGCGGCCCAGGCCGCCACCGACCAGCACGCGCGCGCCCAGAACGCCGTCGCGCTCGACCAGTTGCAGACCGATATCATGCGCCTTGATCACGGCACGGTCGTTTTCCGACCCGGTGATCGCGATCTTGAACTTGCGCGGCATGAACTGGAATTCCGGGTGGTCGGTCGACCACTGGCGCAGCAGTTCGGCATAAGGGCGCGGGTCGGCGACCTCATCCGCGGCGGCGCCGGCAAAGTGGTCAGCGGTCACGTTGCGGATCGTGTTGCCGCTGGTCTGGATCGCATGCAGGCCAACCTCGGCCAACGCGTCCAGCATGTCGGGCACGTCGTTCAGCTTGGGCCAGTTATACTGGATGTTCTGCCGCGTGGTGAAATGGCCATAGCCCTTGTCCCACTTCTCGGCCAGCAAAGCCAGTTGCCGCATCTGGTCGGGGTTCAGCGTACCATAAGGGATCGCCACCCGCAGCATATAGGCATGCAGTTGCAGATAGAGCCCGTTCATCAGGCGTAGGGGCTTGAACTCATCCTCGGTCAGAGACCCGTCAATGCGGCGCTCGACCTGGGCGCGGAACTGCGCGTTGCGTTCATTGAGGAAGGCGGTGTCAAACTCGGAGTAGCGATACATCGTTTGCTGTCCTTGGTGCAGCCCCGGATCCGGGGCCTTTTAGGGGGAGAGAAGGGGCCTTTGTTCAGACCTGGGGCTGCGGGGAAGTTTCCTGCTTGCCATGCCGGTAGTTGGAGGGACCGGTACGGCGGAAATCTTCCCGAAAGTGTGTTGGCTCCGGACCGTTATTTCCGGCGACCGCATCTGCCAGATAAGCGCCGACGATCGTGCTCGGCTGGCTTTCGGCATCAAGCAGGCGCAGCTGTGCATGCGCCTCGTCAGTGATCAGTTCGGCCTCGGTCAGGTCACGCGACCAGCGGTCATCGGCGGTCAGATAGATCACATCACCTTCCAGCAGGTCATTGGCGGTGACGACTTTAGGGGTAAAAGCGCGGGCCATCAGGCATGCTCCTTGTTGAATTCTGTCAGGGCCTGCACCGCCTGCCGCGGGGCAAGGCCATAAAGGGTGAGCGCTGGGCCGTTCATCTCGGCCTGCGCCAGATCGGCGGGCAGGCGGTCCAGGGTTGTGGCCAGCACGCGCTGATCGGGGCGCGAGGCGTTTTCGACCAAGGTGATGGGCGTGCTGCGCACGGCGCCATGCATGATCAGACGGCCCTGGATGAAGCGGGCTGATTTCTTGCCCATATAGATCGCAGCAACCTCGCCCCGGCGCGCCAGCGCGGCCCAGTCGTGATTGGCAAAGCCCTTCATGTCGTGGCCCGTCAGAAAGCGGATCGACGAATTGCGCCCGCGCCGCGTCAGGCTCTGCCCGATACCGGCGACTGCGGCAGAGGCGGCGGTGATGCCCGGCACGATGCGCCAGCTCAACCCGGCGGCCTCGACGGCCTCGATCTCTTCGTCGAGACGGCCGAACATGGTCGGATCGCCCGATTTCAGCCGGACGACGCGCGCGCCGTTCTGGCCATGCTCGACCAGCAGGTCATTGATGTCGCCCTGATCCCAGGATGGTCCGAACCCGGCCTTGCCCACATCGACCAGCTTGGCGGTGCGCCCCGCCAGGGCTAGCACCTCATCCGGGATCAGGCGGTCGTGTAAAACCACATCCGCCGCCTCGAAGGCGCGCAGGGCCGCGACGGTCAGCAACTCCGGATCACCGGGTCCTGCACCGACGAAGTCGATCCGGCCTGCTGTGTTATCTGCGTGTTGCGTGGTCATGGATCATGTCTGTTCTGTTTGACGTGACCCTCAATATAGGAAATATTCCCGCATAACCGCCATATGGCGCAGCAAATAAGGACGTATGTTCTATCTGGCTGAATAACCGGAATGCGGGTTTCGATTGAAGGAAAAAACAGGAATGTCAGTACGCATAGATGACACGGATCGGAAAATTCTGGCTGAACTGCAGCGCGATGCCAGCCAGTCGCTGGACGAGATTGCCAGCCAGGTGGGCAGTTCCAAGACGCCGGTCTGGAATCGCATCCGCAAACTGCGCGGGGCCGGAGTGATCGGCCAGCAGACGGTTCTGCTTGATGCCGAGGCGCTGGGTTACGAGGCCTGTTTCTTCGTGCTGATCCGCACCTCCGAGCATGAGGCCGAATGGCAGAACGCCTTCCTGAAGGCGCTGCAAGATCGCCCCGAAGTGCAGGAGGCACACCGGCTGGCGGGCGATATCGACTACATCCTGAAAGTGCGCGTGAGAAATGCCCGCGCTTATGACGCCTTCTATCAGGCGCTGATCTCGGAAGTGCGGGTACATAACGTTACGGCGCTGCTGTCGATGGAAGAGATCAAATCTACCACCATGCTGCCTCTTTGAGCATAGACAGGGGGCACCGCGTGGCAGCGCGATCTAGCGGTGGACCATCAGCCCGGTAAGACCGTGGAAATGGTAACTGTCGGAATAGGCGGGTGGTTCGGCCAGCCGCAGCGCTGGGCAGCGCTTGAACAGGATCGGCAGAGCAATGCGCATCTCCAGCCGGGCCAGCGGCGCGCCGACGCAGAAATGCAGCCCGCCGCCAAAGCTGGTATTGGTGAGAATGGCGCGCGTCGGGTTGAAGCTGTCGGGATTTGCCCAGACAGCCGGGTCACGATTGGCCGCGCCCAGCAGCAGCGCCACCTCATCGCCGCGCCGGAATGTATGATCAAAGAGGGTGACATCCTCGTAGGCATAGCGCGAGAACATGTGCAGCGGCGGGTCGTAGCGCATGATCTCTTCGACAGTGCGGTCGATAGCTTCAGGGGCCAAGGCGGCTGCGGAGGTGCCGGTTTCCAGCAATGTCTTCACCCCGTTGGCGATGGCATGCACCGTCGCCTCGTGCCCGGCATTCAGCAGCAGGATACAGGTGCCGATCAACTCGTCAGTTGAGAGTTTTGTGCCCTCTTCTTCCGCAGCAATTAGCCGGGTGATCAGATCGTCGTGCGGATCGCTGCGGCGCTTCTCGATATAGCTGCGCAGGAAAGTTGTGAACTCCGTCGCGGCCTGTGCTGCTGCATCTTCGGTCTCGCGGGTGCGGCCTGCCTGATACATCGCCACCATCGCATGTGACCAGCGCAGCAGGTCAGGGGCCATACCCTCAGGAACGCCCAGCAACCGGCAGATCGTGATCACCGGCACCTGCGTGCAATAAGCGTCGAGCAGGTCGAAATCCTCCTGCGGAAACCCGTCGATCAGTTCATGGCACAGCGCTTCGATCCCCGGCGCCAGATCGGCAATCGCGCGGGAGGTGAAGGCGCGCAGCACCAGGGCGCGCAGCCTTGTGTGGCGCGGCGGTTCGGCATCAAGCAGCGAGTGTGCCTCAACCGCGAGCCAGGGGGCCAGATGGCTCGGGCCTTCGGTCACCAGTTCCGGCGGCATTTCCCGCCCGAAGCGACGGTCTTTCAGCAAAGTCTGCACGGCCTCGTGGCTGAAGGCGGCGACCTTGCTGTACTCCTCCCAATAGGCCAGCGGGCCCGCGGCGCGCATCCGCGCGTAGAACGGGTAGGGGTTTTGCACAAAGGCGGCGTCGGTGGGGCTTTGGCGGCATGTCTTCATCTCGCGCACCCTTGCCTTGCGCCGCGCGCAATGCAAGACCCTATGGACGATGCGAAGGCTCTGGATCATCGTTGGTTTCCTCATACTGGTGGGCGTTCTGGCCGCCGGGGTCTGGACCTATGGCTATCGGCAGGCCGTCGGACAGTTGGCCGAGCGGGCCGAGGCCGATCTGAAACTGGCCAGCGACCGGCTCAGTGCGCAATTGCAGCGCTATCAGGAAACCGCCGTTCTGCTGGCCGAACACCCGGCGCTGGAATATCTCGACCTGCCCGGAGGCCGCGCCGCCGCGCGCGATCTGCTGCTGGATGTGGCCGACAAGACCTCGGCGCTGGATGTGATGTATGCGGATCGTTCGGGCCGTGTGCTGGTGGCCGCGCGCGATGAGACAGCGCATACGCTCAGTGGCGCGCCTTATTTCGAACGAGCGCTGCAAGGCGCGCTGGGCAGCGATCACGGGGTGATCGCGCCCTTTGATCAGCGGGCGTTCTACTACGCTGCGCCCGATTTCGGACCCGATGGCAAGGTGCGGGGCGCGTTGGTGGTTGTGGTGGATATCGACAATACCGAGTTCGACTGGCGCGGCAGCTCTCCGGCGGTTCTGTTCGTCGACGAGGCGGGCGAGGTTTTTATGTCCAACCGGCCCGAATTGCTGTTCTGGCGGCGTGACGGCGCGGAGGCTGGGCTGCAACCCGCCAAGGGGCCGCCGCGGCCTTTCGACACCGATCTGTTGGGCAGTTTCGAAATCTGGACGCTGGATTGGGGGCCGTATCTGCCGCGCCAGGCGCTGCATCTGGTGCAGGACCTGCCCGTCATCGGGATGAGCGGTGAGGTTGTGGTGGATCTTGCCCCGGCGCGGCGGCTGGCCTGGCTTCAGGCTGCGACAGTTGCGGCGATTTGTCTGGCCTTTGGTGCGCTGCTGTTTCTGGCCACCGAGCGCCGCCGCACCTTGGCCGAGGCCAATGCGGTGCTGGAAAGCCGGGTGGCCGAACGCACCCAGGCGCTGTCCGAGGCCAATACCCAACTGCGCCGCGAGGTGGTCGAGCGGCAGGAGGCCGAGGCCGCGCTGAAACAGGCGCAGGCGGAACTTGTGCAGGCGGGCAAACTCAGCGCGCTGGGGCAGATGTCGGCGGGGATCAGTCATGAGTTGAACCAGCCGCTGATGGCGATCCAGCAATTTGCAGATAATGGCAGCGCGTTTCTGGACCGGGGCAGGTCGGAGAAGGCGGGCGAAAACCTGGGCCGGATCTCGCAACTGGCCACGCGCATGGCGCGGATCATCAAGAACCTGCGCGCCTTTGCCCGCAATGAAAGCGAACCGATGGGCCGGGTTGATCTGGTTCAGGTCATCGACACCGCCGTGGAACTGACCGCCGCGCGGCTGACGAATGACGGAGTCGAACTGAAGTGGGCTGCGCCCTCAGCGCCGATCCCAGCATGGGGCGGTGAGGTGCGGCTGGTACAGGTCTTCGTAAATCTCATCAACAACGCCGCCGATGCCATGACCGGGCAGGACACACGCCGCATCAGCATTGATATCGAAGAGAGCGACAAGCTGACCGTAACCGTCCGCGATACCGGTCCGGGAATCGAAGACCCGGAAAAGATATTCGAGCCGTTTTATTCGACCAAGGCGGTGGGGTCCTCCGAGGGGATGGGGCTGGGCCTGTCGATCTCTTATGGTCTGGTGCAGAGCTTTGGTGGCAACATTCAGGGCAGCAATACCGATAGCGGTGCCATGTTCACGGTTCAGCTTGACCGGTTCAGAGAGGAAGAGGCCGCATGATCCGTACCGTTTTGCTGGTCGATGATGATGCCGCCGTGCGCGAGGCGCTGGGCCAGACGCTGGAGCTCAGCGATTTTCAGGCGATCACGGCGGGGTCTTTTGTGGCGGCCAAGGATCACATCACGCCCGGGTTTCAGGGCGTGATTGTCTCGGACATCCGGATGCCGGGCCGCGACGGGTTCCATCTGCTGAACTACGCGCGCGAGATCGACGCGGAATTGCCGGTGATCCTGTTGACCGGTGAAGGGGATATTCCAACCGCTGTCAGCGCGATGGGGCAGGGGGCGTTTGATTTTCTGGAAAAGCCCTGTGCGCCCGCCGATCTTGTGGCGGTGCTGCAGCGGGCTTTGAAAACCCGTGCGCTGGTGCTGGAGAACCGGTCCTTGAAGCAGCAGTTGGAGACCGGCGACCCGGCGGCGCGAATGCTCTTTGGCTCGTCACAACAGGCCGAAGCGCTGCGTATGCGCGTGCGTGCTGTGGCGGCAGCCGGGGCCGAAGTGCTGGTCACTGGTCCACCCGGCAGCGGAGTGTCCAAGGTGGCTGAGGTGGTGCACCTGATGTCCGCCGCTGCGCAGGGTCCGTTCGTGAAACGCTCCGCTGCGGATCTGACAACCGCCGATCTTGGCACCGCGATAAGTGATGCGGCGGGTGGGTCGCTGTTTCTGGATGAGGTTTCGGCCCTGCCGGGACCAACGCAATATGCCGCACTTGAGATGATCGAGCAGGAGATAGGCACCCGGTTGATCGCGGGCACAACCGCCGATCTGGCCGCTTTGGCTGAGGAAGGCCGCTTCAACCCCGAACTTTTCTACCGGCTTGACGGGATGCGTGTGCGCATCCCCGCGCTCTCTGAACGGCCCGACGACATTCCGGTGATCTTCCGCCATTACGTGGCGCAGGCCGCCGAACAGGCGGGGATCGAGCCGCCCGAGGTCACGCCGGACCATCTGGCGGCCCTTATGGCGCAGGACTGGCCGGGCAATGCGCGCTCGCTGATGTCGGCGGCGATGCGCTTTGTGCTGGGCATGCCCGAGGATGTGGCCCAGGCGGCAGAACTTGGTCTGGCCGAACAGATGGCGCGGGTGGAACGCTCTTTGCTGATCGCAGCCCTTGGGCGGCACAATGGCAAGGCGGCGCAGGCGGCGCAGGCCCTGAAACTGCCGCGCAAGACCTTCTATGACAAGCTGGCCAAATACGCGATCCGCCCTGAAACCTTCCGGCGTTGAAGCCCCCGCATGCAGGGTGGCTTTGCGCCGGGTTTTGTCTATTCTGACCCGGCAGGGGTGCCGTGACAGCGCCTCAGACCCGGTTATCTCAGAGAGGTTGGCGTGGCGAAGAAATCCAAATCCGAACTGGCGGTCGAAGCGAAAGAAGTTGCGAGCATCATCGCCGCCGCGCGCAAGGCCCGACACAATTTCGCGCTGTTTCACGGCAAGGACGACCTGATTTTCAAGGCCCACAAATCCAAGAACAAATCCGCCTGCCGAAAAATGGCGAAGGATGAGGGTGCCGGCGCCAAGGGCGCGGTGGGCGCGCTGGAGGTGGAGGAGAAATTCGTCAACCTCATCGTCGAAGACCCGGATTCGACCCCCGCCAATTTCGCCAAGACCTTCCGCGCGTACCTCTCTGCCCGCGGCCTGAAAATGAAAGTGCGCCTGCTGTCCGAAGACGGCGACGTGATCGATGATGGTGCCGAGGGTGATGAAGAGGCTGCGGACGCACCGCCCGAACTGGGCGATGACATCGAACAGGTGCTTGAAAAGATCGCAAAGCACTTCGAGGCGATGAAAACCTCTCTGCTGCGCTGCTTGAACTCTGCCCCGGCTGACTACCGCGAACGGGTCGTCAAGGCGGTCGAACTCTACAAGAAGGCCATGAAGGCCAAAAGCCCCGACACCGCGCTCAAGGCACTGGCGGCGCTGCGCAAGCTGGTGGCCGCAACGCCCTCGCCGGTGATCATCACCGACCGGCTCTCCAGCGCGGGCGACGATCCTGAGGCGCTGGGCAAGCTCGACGGGCTGGTCAATACCTGCGCGGCGCAGGTGACCAGCGACCCGGCCTTTATGGACCGCGCTTTTCCCGAGATGCGCGACATGCGCAAAGCGCTGAAAACCGCGATGAACAAGAAACCGCCGCCCTCCAACATTGCCGAACTCAAGGCGATGAAAGAGGCGCTGGACACGATGTTCTACGATCACGTCGACAAACCGCCGCGCGCGCATGGGCCTGAATGCCACGGTCCGGGCTTGACCACCCAGCAGCAGGAAGACCGCATCCTGAAAAAGAAGAATCCGCGCACCGGCAAGAAATTCAAAGGAAAGCCAGTGCACAAGGCATCGAACTTCCTCGACGAAGCGGCGTTTGTGGAAAGCCAGATGGTGCTGCGGACCCAGGCGCTGGATCATATCGACGATAACGGCATCAAGCCGCCGCCCAAAGGCGCCAAGCCCGTCAGGCTGCCCCCGATGAAGGCCAAGCTGGTCGATGTGCTTGGCCCGAATTGGCAGACCTCGGTGCAGGGCGTGAAACGCAAGAAGCAAAAAGGTCAGAAAGACACCTGCGTCGATGCGACCTGGGGCCCCGATAGCAACTGCAAGGCCATTTATGATCTGCTTGACGATGGCACCTTGCGTCTGGTGACACTTTATCCCAACCCGATCGCATAGCCGGTCCCGCCGAAAGGACCGGCCGTGAAACCAATTGATGGAGACCCCAGACATGGCTGACCGCACCCCCCAACAGGTTCTGAGCGATATGGCCAGCGGCTATCTCAACCCGCAGGCTTATGATGTTGAGGAGTTGAAGGGGTTTCTGGAAGAAGCCCATAACGCGGATGTGCGCACGGCCTTCCAATCCGCCCTTGCGGAGACCCTGAGCGGTAACGGCATCGGGCGGGGCGACTGGGAAGAGCTGACCGATGACGAGTTCGAGGATGATGCCGAATGGCGGGACTATCTGACCGCGCTTCAGGCGTTCCTGTTTGAAGATGGTCCATACCCGATCCCCGATGAGGACGACGAAAACTGAAGGGCTTGGTTTTTCCGCAAGGATCGAATCGCCGGGCCAAGGCGGATCCCGGGACTGTGCGGAAATCCGCACAAGCGGGGTCTGGCCTGTGCGAGAATCCGCACATCTGACAAATGCCCATCTTTGACGCACCTTCAGAACATCACGCAATAATCTGAATCCATTTAGGAAAAATCGTTTCGCTTATTCCCACGTTTCACAGGGTTGAGCAGGGAGTGGGGATTGGCTTCACTCGTACGCGATCAGGGCTGAGCCTCTGAATCGGACAATATACGGGAGGATACCGATGAAATTCCTGGCAACCGCCGCCACCGCGCTGGCACTGACTGCCACCGCCGCGTTTGCGGCCTGCGACGATGGTGAGATCGTGGTGAAGTTCGCCCACGTCACCAACACTGACAAACACCCCAAGGGCATTGCTGCCTCGCTGCTGGAACAACGCGTCAATGACGAGATGAACGGCACCATGTGCGTCGAGGTCTATCCGAACTCCACGCTCTATAATGACAATAAGGTGCTGGAGGCGATGTTGCAGGGCGATGTGCAACTGGCCGCGCCCTCGCTGTCGAAATTCGAGAAATTCACCAAGCAGTTCCGCCTGTTCGATCTGCCCTTCATGTTCGTCAATGTCGATGCCGTGGACGCGTTCCAGGCCTCGGATGACGGTCAGGCGATGCTGGACAGCATGCAGCGCCGCGGCCTGCAGGGGCTGGCCTTCTGGCATAATGGCATGAAGCAGATGTCGGCCAACAAGCCGCTGGTGGAACCCACCGATGCCGATGGTCTGAAATTCCGCGTCCAAAGCTCGGACGTGCTGGTCGCCCAGATGGAAGCGATCGGCGGCAGCCCACAGAAAATGGCGTTCTCGGAAGTTTATGGTGCGCTGCAGCAGGGCGTTGTGGACGGGCAGGAAAACACCTGGTCCAACATCTATGGCAAGAAGTTCTTTGAGGTGCAGGACGGCATCACCGAGACCAATCACGGCATCATCGACTATCTGGTCGTGACCTCGGTGGACTGGCTCGACAGCCTTGAGCCTGAAGTGCGCGAGCAATTCCTGACCATCCTTGGTGAGGTCAGCGATACGCGCAACAAAGAAGCAACCGCCGTGAATGATGCCGCCAAACAGTCGATCATCGATGCAGGCGGCACCATCCGCGTGCTGGAACCGGCTCAGCGCCAGGCCTGGGTCGATGCGATGAAGCCTGTCTGGGACAAGTTCTCGGATGACGTCGGTCAGGACAAGATCGACGCCGCACAGGCAATCAACGCCGGGTTCTGATCCGGCGCATCACGCGCGGCGCCGGTACTGGGGAGTGATCGGCGCCGCGCCCTTGCAAGTCCTTGGACGGACCTGCCACCAAACACACAAACAATCGGGGACAGTAAAATGTCTGGTTCGACTGCCGGTCCGTCCGGCTTCATCGACCAGATCGAGGAGACCGTGATCGCGGTGCTTCTGGGTCTGATGACGGCGGTGACATTCGCCAATGTGATCGCGCGCTTCGTATTCAACTCCAACATCCTCTGGGCGCTGGAACTGACCGTGTTCATGTTTGCCTGGCTGGTGCTGCTGGGCGCGTCTTACGCGGTCAAGAAACATGCGCATCTGGGCGTCGATGCAATCCTGAACATGCTGAGCCCCGCGCCGCGCAGGGTGCTGGCGCTGATCTCGGTCACCTGCTGCCTGCTGTTCTCGCTGCTGATGCTCAAGGGCGCCTATGACTACTGGGCCGTCTTTGCCGATCTGCCTCCGACCTCGGGCCGCTGGTTCCCTACCGGCCTTGACCTGAAAGCGCGCTCACAGAGTTTCTATGAGGTGCAGGACGTCCCGATGGTCGAATGGCTGCGCTGGCTGGAAGGCGCGATCAACTACGACGAGGCCTATGAGAAGCTGCCCAAGGTCGTCCCTTATATCGTGCTGCCGATCTCCATGCTGCTACTCGTAATCCGCTTCGTTCAGGCGGCCATTGCGATCTGGAAGGGTGAGACCGACCGGATCGTGGCCAGCCATGAGGTTGAGGATGAACTGGAAGAGGTACGCCAGCAGCAGGGAGGGCACAACTGATGGAAGTTGTCATTCTCTTCGGCATGGTCATTGGCCTGCTGCTGATCGGTGTTCCCATCGCGATCTCACTGGGCCTGAGTTCCACCATCTTCCTGCTGATCTATTCCGACAGCTCGCTTGCCTCGGTCGCAGGCACGCTGTTCGAAGCCTTCGAGGGCCATTTCACCCTGCTGGCGATCCCGTTCTTCATTCTGGCCTCGTCCTTCATGACCACTGGCGGCGTGGCGCGACGGATCATCCGCTTTTCCATCGCGTGCGTGGGGCACCTACCGGGCGGTCTGGCGATCGCGGGTGTCTTTGCCTGTATGCTGTTTGCCGCGCTTTCCGGGTCCAGCCCGGCCACCGTGGTCGCCATCGGTTCCATCGTGATCGCCGGGATGCGGCAGGTGGGCTACTCCAAGGATTTCGCCGCCGGTGTCATTTGTAACGCAGGTACCTTGGGCATCCTGATCCCGCCCTCCATCGTGATGGTGGTCTATGCCGCCGCGGTTGAGGTCTCGGTGGGCCGGATGTTCCTGGCTGGTGTCATTCCCGGTCTGATGGCAGGTCTGATGCTGATGGTTACGATCTATGTGATGGCCAAGGTCAAGAACCTGCCCAAGGGCGACTGGCTGGGCTGGGGCGAGATCTTTGCTTCGGCGCGTGAGGCGGGCTGGGGCCTGTTCCTGATCGTGATCATTCTGGGCGGCATCTATGGCGGGATTTTCACCCCGACCGAGGCCGCCGCCGTGGCCGCCGTCTATGCCTTCTTCATCGCGAGCTTCGTTTACAAAGACATGGGGCCGCTGAGCACTGAAGGAGAGGCACAGAACCTGTCGCTCATGCGCAAACCAATTGCACTGGTGACGGCCTTGTTCCACCCCGACACCAAGCACACGCTGTTTGAGGCGGGCAAGCTGACGGTCACGCTGCTCTTCGTGATCGCCAACGCGCTGATCCTCAAACACGTGCTGACCGACGAGCAGGTGCCCCAGCAGATCGCGTCTGCCATGCTGTCGGCGGGCTTTGGGCCGGTCATGTTCCTGATCGTTGTGAACGTAATCCTGTTGATTGGCGGTCAGTTCATGGAGCCTTCGGGCCTGCTGGTCATCGTCGCGCCACTGGTCTTCCCCATCGCGATCGAGCTGGGCATCGACCCGATCCATCTGGGCATCATCATGGTGGTCAACATGGAGATCGGGATGATCACCCCGCCCGTTGGTCTGAACCTCTTCGTCACCTCAGGCGTGGCGGGGATGCCGATGATGGCGGTGGTGCGCGCGGCCCTGCCGTTCCTCGCGGTGCTCTTCGTCTTCCTGATCATGGTGACCTATATTCCGTGGATTTCGACCTTCCTGCCCAACACTTTCATGGGCCCGGAGATCGTCACCCAATAGTGGTGAACCACAAGACCAAAAGCCCCTGCCGATGGCGGGGGCTTTTGAATGTTCGAGGGACGGCCCGTCCGTTGGAGGGCAAGGCCGCCCGCCGGTTCAAATCAGAAGCTGATGCCAATTCCGGCGCTGAACCCATCCACCGTGTCGCTGCCATAATACCGGACCATAAGCCGCGCGCTGGTGACCCAGGGCAGCTTCGTTTCCGACACATCGACCTCCATCCCGACGCCAACACGGGCCAGCCAATCCGTGCCCAGCACCTTCGCCTGATCCCCGATCAGATAAGACAGCGAGAGGTCGGTCACACCGCGCATCGGCTTGCCAAAGGCCTGCGCCCGGATCGGCCAGCGATAGCGGCTCCAGAGCACGGTATTTGCCGCTGTTGAGGTCACCAGCAGGTCCTCGTCATCACCGATGGGTTTATACTCGATATGCGTATAGCGCAGGCTGGCCTCCAACTGGTGACCGCTTTCGCGCCGCCGGTCATAAGCCAGCGTCGCCGATCCGCCCAGGCCACCGGCCCAGATGCCGCCGCTCTCCAGAAACTCCCGGTCCAGTCCGAGCCTGTTGGCAATGGCCTGCGCGCCGATAGAGGCATCCGATTGCGTACGCCCGACCGAGATATGCGCCAGCGGTCTGAACTTCCAATGCTCCCGGATGTCAAACTCCCAGCCGATCCCGCCGGTCGCGGCGAAACTGGTCCATTTCAGCGGCAGACGGCTGGTTTCGCCGCCTTGCTCAAAGACGAGAACCGGATCGTAGCGGGCGTAGCCGGCATATCCCTCAAGATAGAGCGGAAAGCCCTCGCCAACCCGGAACCCGCCGCCGAATTGCGCAGACCTGAAGTCATAGCTCCGATTGCCTTGTCCCGATTGCAGAAAGATCGTGCTGGCCGAGTCGTCGGGGATGCCCACGAGGCTCAGGATCGCAAGCGACCCGGCGGCGTTTTCGCGCTGGAGAGCCTTGAACAGGTCCTCGCCTGCCGTCTGTGCATGCGCGATCTGCGGCAGCAGCAATAGCATGAACAGCCTGATTATGAGTTTGCCCGCTGCCCCCATTGGTCCCATCCGATTAACTGGAAAGATCATGTTCTGCAGGCCTTGATAGGGTAAGCGGATGAGCCTGCATAGGCTCGGGCCTTCGCCGCGCGCACAAATGCGTCTGCCTGATGCCTATTGGTCAACATCCTTGGTTTTGCTGGTTGCCCGAAACCCCAGATATGAACTCCACGTTGTGGCGGACGCTGATATGCTGGTCAGGCTTGCACTGCGCGAAACACTTGGGGACAAGGATGTGATGTCGGGACAAAGTCTGAATCGGGGTCTGATTTTTGGTCTTCTGGCTGCCTTTTTCTGGGGCATGCACAGTGTCATCGTGCGCTATCTGACCAGTGATATGGGCGGGTTGCAGATCGCCGCGATGCGCCTCTTCATCGCCGCAGCTGCGATCTATGTCATCCTGCGGGCGCTGGGCGCTGCCGTGTCGATCAACCTGCGCGACTGGAACTTTCGACTGGCGGTGCTGTCGACAGTCGTGAATTACATCTTCTTCCATATGGGGCTGGAGCGCACAGGCGCGGCCAATGCGATGGTGCTGGAAAATACCGCGCCGGTCTTTGTGCTGATCTTCCTCTATTTCTTCGCCAAAGCCGCGGTGGGGTGGCGCGATCTGTTGGCCACGGCCATCGCGGTTTCGGGCGTGGCGCTGACCGTTCTGCCGGATTTCCAGACCGGCGGCACCCGCTTTATCGGCGATCTGCTGGAGATCGCCGCCGGGCTCAGCTGGGCGGTGTTCCTGATCTCAAGCAGCCGGGCGATGCAGGGGACAAACTCCACGCCCGAGAGGTTGAATTTCCTCTTTGGCATCTTCCTGTGTGCGGGCGTTTTGATGGCGCCGCTTGCGCTGATCAATCCGGTGATGCCAAGCGTCCGGGATGGCGTGTTCCTGATCCTGCTGGGCGTCCTGCCCACGGCGCTGGCCTATTACCTGTGGTACGAGGCCGCCGCCCGCGTCCCGACCCTGTCGGCCACGCTGATGTTTGCGCTGTCGGTGGTCTTCACCTTCGTGAATGCGGGGCTGTTCCTGGGGGCCGAGATCACCGGGGCGGGCCTGATCGGCGCGGCGATGATCGTGTTGGCGGTGATCCTGACCAGCCGCGAGAAGGCCGACTAGCGAACGCCCGCGATGCGGAAGGCCTATTTGATCCAGCCGCGTTCGCGATAGTACTTTGCTGCGCCGGGATGAAGGGGCGCGACCAAGCCATCTTGGGTCATTTTTCTGGGATGTAGCGCGTGCCAGGCGGGGTGATAGGAGCGAAGTTTGCTGGTGTCTTGCATCGTTGATTTGACAAATTCATAGACCACCGCATCGGGGATGTCGGCTCTGGTTACAACCGACGCGCGGTAACCGAAGGTTTCAACCGGATCGTCCACCCCGCGATACATTCCGCCGGGGATTGTGGCCCTGCTGAGCTCATCTGACGACTTGACGAGGCGGTTGATCGCGGGGTCCCCGGCGTCAACAAATCGCACCGGGCAGCTTTTTGTGAGTTCAAAAATGCTAAGAGATGGAAAGCCGACAGTGTAGATGATGGCGTCAAATTCACCCGCGCAAAGCAGCTTGCCCTGTTTCTTGGTCGTGGCCGGAACAACCTTGGCGAAATCTGAACTCTCCCAACCTTTTGCCCGCAGCAATCGTTGCACCAAAGGCGCGTCCCAGGACCCAAAGTTAACGCGTTTGCCCTTGAGATCATCCAGAGATCTGATGCCTGAGTCGCGTCGAGCGATTATGTTCAGGGGCTCGGCATGAAGGGAATAGAGCGATCTAAGATCCTTGTCTGGGCCTGCGCCATTGAACCTACCGATACCATTGACCGCCTGTGCTACCCAGTCGGACCGGGCAATGGCGAGGTTGATGGAATTACTGCGCAACTTGACAAGGTTGTCAAATGACCCACCAGAGGATTTGGCCCGACAGCGAAGGCCTGTGGCGGTCTGGTCGGACAAATCGCAAAGTGCCTCTCCCGCTCGAAAGTAAACCCCGGTTTTTCCTCCGGTGCCAATGGTGATCTTTGCGTCTTCTGCGTTTCCGGTACCCGCCAAGAGTGTCAGGGCAACCGCAAAGGGGCTGATTTTTTCCATCATGGCGTAGAATGGCTTTGCTATTTGCATCAGAAATCCCGGGATTGCGTGCGAGAGCAAGACTGGGTGCCATTGTTCACAGCACCCGCTCAAATGTCAGATTGCAGCTTAGAAACGGTTTAAGGTGTCAAGCACTCTCAAGTGCTGCGATGATGGGCGAGAAATCGGCTGATTTCAGGCTTGCGCCACCGACCAGCGCACCGTCCACATTGCTGACGGCGAAAATGTCGGCTGCGTTGCCCGGTTTGACCGACCCGCCATAGAGCAGGCGGATGCCGGATGCGGTTTCCGCGCCGAACCGCGTGCTCAGACGGTTGCGGAGGAAGCCATGTACCTCTTCGATCTGCTCCAGCGTCGGCACCTTGCCGGTGCCGATGGCCCAGATCGGCTCATAGGCGATCACCAGATCATGCGCGGTGCCGTGGTCGGGGACAGAGCCATCAATCTGCGCGCCGACCACGTCCAGCGTGCGGCCCGCTTCGCGGTCCTCCAGGCTTTCGCCGACGCAGATGATCGCGAGGAGCCCCTCGGCAATCGCGGCCTCGGCCTTGGCGCGCACCTGCGCATCCGTTTCGCCGTGGTCCTGCCGCCGTTCGGAATGGCCGAGGATCACCGAGGTGACTCCGGCATCCTTCAACATCTCGGCGCTCACATCGCCGGTATGCGCGCCCGAGCGTGCGGCATGGCAATCCTGCGCGCCGATGGTCACGGCGCTGCCCGCAACGGCGTCAGCCGCACGCGACAGAAGCGGCGCAGGCGGGCAGATCAGCACCTCGATCCCGGATGTGGCGTGCATCCCGCCGAGTGTTTCCAACTCGGCCAAGCTTGCGCCCAGCCCGTTCATCTTCCAATTGCCCGCTGCCAGTTTCCGATGCATCGCTCTGCCCACTCCCTGCCGTGATGTTCCAATGGTTGCATTCCCGATAGCACCCTCGGCACGGGCGCACAATTGCGCAACCCCAAAGCGAGACAGCAGCGCATGACCCGGCTACTCTGGCCTCGTCCTGTCATCGGAGGCCCCGCATGCCCCATTCTTACGTCCTCGGCGAAGACCGCAGCACCCTGCACCGGTATGAGTTGTTCAACGCGATCAACCAGCCCTTTACTGAACAGGGCTTTGCCCGGATCGATACGCGGCCCGATATGCAGATCCTCGAAATCGGCTGCGGCATCGGCGACACGGCTTGCTGGATGGCCCGGCATATCGTGCCCGACGGTCATGTCACCGCCTTTGACCAGAGCGCCGAACTGGTCGCTTTGGGCTGCGAGCGCGCCGCAGAGCAGGGCATTGGCAATATCCGTTTTGTTCAGTCGAGCGCCGAGGATTTCGACTATGGTGAAAGCCGATTCGACATCGCCCATAGCCGCTATGTTCTGACCTATCTGCGTGACGCGGGCGACGTCGTGCGCCAGGTGGCCCGAAGCCTAAGACCCGGCGGCTGCTTTTTCGGCGAGGAATGTGTCGAGGCCCATGTCAGCCACAACGAACCGGGCTGGCTGACCGATATCATGCAGTGGTTTCCGGCACTGGTCCGCAGCGCTGGTGGGGACCCGAATTACGGCCTTTCCGGGCTGCCATCGCATATGATCGAGGCGGGGCTGGAGGGCCTCTCTGTCGCCGCAGCGGCACCGCTGGAGCCGCAGGAGGCGATTGTCGAGATGTTGCACCTGTCGCTTGGCAATGAAATGAAACAGAACCTGATCAACGCAGGCATTGCGACCGATGAGGCGGTGGATGCAGCCATCAAGGCCAGCAGCCGGGCTGATCCGGGTGCCGTCATTGGCTTGCTCATGGTCTCTCAGTGCCTTGCGTATAAATCGATGGGCTGAACCACCCGCGCCAGAACAGTGGGCAAACGCGCCGGTCCTGCGTAATGTGCAGCAGGGGAAACGATGGCAGGGGGCGAGACTATGACCGTTCGGGATCACTACGGAAATCCACTCTCAACCGGTTTTCAGGACGCGCGCGACCACTACGACAAGGGCGTGGCGCTGTTTCTGAGTTCGAATTTCGGCGCGTCCAAGGCGTTTCAGGACGCCATTGATTCCGACCCCGGCTTTGCGCTGGCTTATGCGGGGCTGGCGCGGGCGCTGATGATGGAAGCGCGGATGGACGATGCCAAGGCGGCCATCAGCGAGGCAGCGCGGCTGGCCGAAAGCGACGATGATCGCGCGCGCGGGCACGTCGCCGCGATAGCGCTGCTGCTGGCGGGCAAACCGACCGAGGCGCGTGCCGCAGTCATGGCACATATCCGCGAGTATCCGCGCGACGCGCTTGTGGCGCAGCTTTGCGCCAATGTGTTCGGCCTGATCGGGTTTTCTGGCGAGGTCGGGCGCGAGGCGGAACTGCTGGCCTATACCTCGGCCCTGTTGCCACAGTATGGCGAGGATTGGTGGATGATGTCGATGCATGCGCTGTCGCTGTGTGAGACCGGTCAGATCGGTGCCTCGATGCGGTTGATGGACAAGGCGTTGGCGCTGAACCCCAGAAACGCCAATGGGTCGCATTTCAGGGCGCACGCGCAATATGAGGCAGGCGAAACCCAAGCGGGACGTGCCTATCTGGACGAGTGGCTGGCCGAGTATGATGACCGCTCCGTGTTGCACGGCCATCTCAGCTGGCACTGCGCGCTCTGGGCGCTGCATGCAGGCGATGCAGCGGCCATGTGGCAGGCGGTCGATGGTGGTGTCGCACCGGGGGCAGCCAAGGGGCTGCCGATCAACGTGCTGACCGATACGGCGGCGATCCTCTATCGCGCCGAGCTTGCGGGGATTGCGGTTGAACCGCACCGCTGGTCGGTGCTCAGCGACTATGCCGCGCAGAATTTCCCCGAAACCGGGCAGAGCTTTGCCGATATCCACGCGGCTTTGGCCCATGCGATGGCGGGCGAGGGCGCACGCCTGGCGAAGATCGCCGAAACGGCCAAGGGGTTCGCGGGTGATCTGGTACGCCCGGTCGCCCGCGCCTGGGGCGCGATTGCGCGCGAGGACTGGACGGGCGCGCTGGCCGATCTGTCGCAGACCATGGCGCGCACGGAACGGCTGGGCGGCAGCCGAGCGCAGCGGGATCTGCTGGAACTGACCTATGTGAATGTTCTGCTGAAACTCGGTCAGGTCGAAGAGGCGCGCCGCAATCTGACGACACGACGCCCGGTTCTGGCCGAAGCACCGCCGGTTGCTGCGTTTCCCTAAGCGTTACTTGGTCGCGGGCAGGCTTTCATCGAACTTGATCGACTCACCGCAGCCGCAGGCATCAACCACATTGGGGTTCTTGAACTTGAACCCCGATTCCAGCAGCGAGACCTCATAGTCGATCTCGGTGCCAAAAAGGAACATCTGCGCCATTGGAGCGATCAAAATGCGCGCGCCATCCTGTTCCACCACCTCGTCATGGGATTCGGCAGCATCGACATAGTCCATGGTGTATTCCATGCCGGCGCAGCCGCCTTTCTTGACACCGATACGCAGGCCCGAATGCCCGCCCTTGGCCATCAGCTTGGCGATCTGCGCTGCCGCGCGCGGTGTCATCGTCACCGCCTGTTTGCCGGGAATACCGAACATCTAAGAACTCCTTCGCGCGTGTCGCGCTCTTGCGGCTAATCTAGGTCGTCCACGCAGTGGGCTCAAGGGGTTGCCAGCGCAAAGACGAGCCCGCGCCGTAAGCGGGCCCTAACAGGTGACGGGTCAAAGGCCCATGCAGTTCGCGTAATAGGTGACCGTTGCGGGCCAGTCCGAAAACACGCCCTTCACCCCCACGTCCTGGGCCAGAACATCCAGCATTTGGTAATACATGCTGTCATCTTTCGTCAGATCCGCCACCGACTGAAAATACCAATCGCCGCCCGAAGCCAGTGGTCCCGACCGCTCCAGCGTCCAGGTGATCAGGTTCAGACCTGCCGCTTTGGCCTCGGTCGCATAAGGGGATGGGACGATCCTGCCGTCCTCGATTGTCAGCAGCATCCAGATCGGCGGCGCGAGATGGTTGACGCCGTTGGCATGCAACTCCGCGAAATCCAGCGGGAAGGTCGCGGGATCGGTGTGATCGAATCCTCCGGCCCTGTAGCTTGCGTCCAGAAATACAGCCTGTTTCCCGAATTCCGGCTCATTTTCAATCCAGTAGAGGATATCTTGCAAATCAAAACTCTGTGGCCAAACGTCGCTGGGCGGGATACCGGCGGCCTTGTACTCGTCGATCAGCTTTTGCGCATAGTCGGCCTGGGTGAAGCCGTTGAAGGGCATGTCTACGGCGGGCGATTTGAGCTCGGGCGTGAACTTGGCGCCAAGCGATTTGAACAGCGCAATCGATTCTGCGTGGGTCATCGTGCGGGCGTGATCGGCGTAGAGCGTGGTCCGGTACCCGGCAACACCGCCCTGATACTCCTCCGGCGTAGCTGCCGTGTCGTCTGCACTGTCCATCTTGGGGGTGAGCGTTCGGAATTCGGCAAGGGTCAATTCCGAGGTCCGGCACTCGGCGGTCGCGGGTGTGTCGCCAGTCGCCGGTGAGAAGGGGGTGACGCAGGTGGCCGCCAGATCGCTTGTCAGGATGTCGGTTGTTGTGTGCAGATCGTTCTGGGCATGACGGCAGATCAGCTCCAGATCTTTGGTGAAGGTCACGTCACATTCCAGAATGCCGGCCCCCATCCGCGCCGCCGCGACATGAGACTCGACGGTATGTTCGGGGAACAGCAGCGGCGCGCCGCGATGGCCGATGGAAAACGTGCTCGCCGCCGGGGTCTGTGCTGCGCAGGCTTGCAGCGTTGATTTCAGGGGGCCTTCTGGCAGCTTGTCGATCAGATAGGCAGGCCGCGGCCCATAACTGACATGCGGCGCAGCGTCGGCGATGAGCAGGGTCGGCGAGAGCGCGAGCAGGGCGCAGGCAAATGTCCGTCGCATGATAGGCCTTCCGTTTGTAGTTCGTTTGAAACAGGTCGGCCTTCTTGCTTAGACGTGCGACACGGGCATGACGCCGGTATTAGTGTTTTGTAACGCCGCTCCACAGCAGCGAGAACCGCCCGCGCTTACATGAAGCCCAGTTCCAGCCGCGCCTCGTCCGACATCATCTCCATGCCCCAGGGTGGCTCCCAGGTCAGTTCCACATCGACCTGTTTGACGCCAGCCAGCGGTTCGATCGCCTCAGCCACCCAGCCCGGCATCTCACCCGCCACCGGACAGCCCGGCGCGGTCAGGCTCATGATCACCTTCACCTCGTTCTGGTCGCTGATATCAATCGTATAGATCAGCCCCAGCTCGTAGATATTGACAGGGATTTCAGGGTCATAGACGGAACGGCAGGCCTCGACCACCGGCTCGTAAAGCGGGTGGCCAACGGAAGAGGGCGCAATCAGCGGCGTACCTTCCATATGTTCGTCGGTGTTGGTCATTCGGGCCTCGGTTTCTAACTTGAGTGATTATATAGGGAAAGCAGGGCGGGGCGTCCAGAGCGGGTGCGTTGTCTTTCCTGCGGTATTCCCCGTATGCAAACTGTGCGATTTTCGTGTTATGGTGGTCCCTGCGCGAGGGATGAACACGTAGCGCAGAACCAAAGCGGGAGGACAAACTGCGATGGATATGATCAAGACCACGGAATATGCACGCGCGCTTTATACCGCGCAGGGCCCCAAGGCCGAGGCCGAGATCGCCCGGAAAATACAGGATTGCAAGGATAAAGGGCAGGATGCCGAGGCGCAGGATTGGAAAGCGGTGCGCCGCGCCATCATCAGTATGCGCGGACCGCATCAAGGCTGAGCCCGAACACCACCTCTGATTGAGGGAAGGCCGCGCGCCTCAGCGCTGCGGCCTTCCTCAGTCGTTGATATCGCGGTCGAATTTCTTGACCTGCCCGCCGGGCAGCGCAAAGAAATGACGCAGGCCTAGCCAGGCCGCCAGCGACAGCCCCGCGAAGATCAGCAGCAGAACCGCTGCCCCTATGGTGAAGATCGAGAACAGTACCAGCAGCCCGGTGATTGCAGCGCCGATGGCAAAGCCCAGGAAGATGAAGCCGGGAATGGCGACCTCCAGGATCACCAGCACCAGCGCAAAGGCCATCCAGACCCACCAGAGCAGGACCAGATCAAGTATCATGCGCGGCCTCCTTTCAGCATCTTGAACGCGTCGCCGAAGGCTTCCAGCGCGTTTGCGGGCAGAACGATCGTCTGTTTGCCATCGCCATGACCGAGCGCATTCAGCGCCTCGACCTGCTTCAGCGCAACCTGATACTGCGCCGCTTCAAGGCCGTTATCCTTGATCGCGCGGGCCACGACCTCGGTCGCGTAAGCCTCGGCATCGGCCTGCACCCGGCGCGCCTTGGCGCTTTGTTCTGCGGCGTAAAGCTCGGCATCGGCCTGCAACTCGACCGCGCGTTTCTGGCCCTCAGCCTCGGTCACCTGCGCGCGACGGGCGCGTTCGGCGTTCAACTGCTGTAGCATTGCATCGCGGGTGGCCTGATCGAGATTGACGTCCAGAATTTCCGCCCTTGTCACCTCGATCCCCCAGTCATCCACGGCGGATTCCACGCTTTCCTGAATGCGCGAAATCAGCTGGGCGCGGTTCGACTGCACCTCGTCCAGATCCATCTTGCCGATCTCTGCCCGCACGATCCCGGCCACGGTGGTGGCGATGGCGCCATCCACTTCGCGGATGCGATAGACGGTCTTTTCCGGCTCCAGGATGCGGTAAAAGACCGAGGTGTCGATCTGCACCAGCACATTGTCCTTGGTGATCGCATCCTGGGTGGCATTGGGCAGTTGGCGTTCGAGGATGGATATCTTGTGCCGCGCAACATCCAGAAATGGCACGATAAAGTTGATCCCCGGTCCAAGCACAGAATGCAGCCGGCCGAACCGTTCGATCACGTATTTCTCGGATTGCGGCACGATCTTGATGCCCTTGAAAATCACCAGGATGATCAGGGCTGCAGCCAGCAGGTAAAGGATGTTGGACGATATCAATTCGAGGATCACATCTTCTGACATTGAGGCTCCTAATCTTTGTGTACTATTGTATACATTTGGGGGTTGAGTCGCCCGATTTCAAGACAGGTATGGCGGGTTTCGCGGTTGCTTCAAGCCCTAACCGCGTTTCGCAAATGACCTATGTTGCGTCTACATATAGCGGTCTTTTGCGCAGATCGCGCAAAATCAGGGTTTGAGAGTAACATACCCTGTCGTAAGTTGGCAGCATGAAGGTCATTCTCGACACCGATCCCGGCATTGATGACGCGCTGGCGATCGCCTATGCCGCCGCCGCGCCCGAGATTGATCTGGTCGGGCTGACCACGATCTATGGCAATACCAGCATTCACCAGGCCAGTCGCAACGCACGCTATCTGGTCGATCTGCTGCAGTTGGACATTCCGGTTGCGCGCGGGGCAGAGGCACCGTTGGGGGCCTCGGATTTTCGGTCAGCCGGGATTGGACATGGCAGCGAAGGCTTCGGAGATGTCATCGAAATCCCCGATCTGGGTGTCGATCATCCACAATCCGCTGCCGAGTACCTGGTGCAAATGGCGCGAGAGCATGGGGAGGGCCTGACAATCTGCACATTAGGGCCGCTCACCAATATTGCGGACGCGCTTGCTCTGGACCCTGAATTTGCGCGGATGCCGGGCCGGGTGATCGTGCTGGGCGGCGCGCTCGGAGGGGGCGGCGATGTGAGCGAAACAGCAGAGGACAATATGGCGCGCGATCCGCTTGCTGCGGATACGGTGTTCGCCTCGGGTCTGCCGATCACGCTTGTTGGGCTGGATGTTACGCTCAAGCCGCTCTATGGCATCGCGGATTTTGCTGTTCTCTCGGCGGCATCGCCCAGGGTTGGCGGATTTCTGAACCGGGCCGTGCAATCCCATCTGAACTTCTTTTGTGTCACTCTTGGGATCGACGGCTGTGGCTTGCAGGACCCGACCGCAGTGGTGGCCTGCACCCATCCACAGCTTTTCAAAACCATCGAAACGGGCCTGCGCGTCATCACCGAAGGTGCGCGCTGTGGTGCCACGATTCCCGATCCTGACCGCCCGCCGGTCGCCGTTTGCCGGGATATGCAGACGCAGGCGGTGATGCAGGAGCTCACCAGCCGGATCGCGTCACTGCACTGAGGGGCGGTCTTGCATTGGCGCGTGTGATCGGGCACATCCCGCCCGGTTGAGCGATCCGGAGGCAGGTATGAGCGACAGAATTTCCTTCCAGTTGAACGCGACTGACGGCAAGGCGCGCACCGGCGTGATCGCGACACCGCGCGGGGATATCCGCATTCCTGCTTTCATGCCGGTGGGCACGGCGGCGACGGTCAAGGCGATGATGCCGGAAAGCGTGCGCGCCACCGGGGCCGATATTCTGCTCGGCAACACCTATCACCTGATGCTGCGCCCCACCGCCGAGCGGATTGACCGGCTGGGCGGGCTGCACAAGTTCATGAACTGGGACCGTCCGATCCTAACCGATAGCGGCGGGTTTCAGGTGATGAGCCTCGCCGGGCTGCGCAAGCTGACCGAGAAGGGCGTGACCTTCAAATCCCATATCGACGGGTCGAAACACGAATTGACGCCGGAACGGTCGATGGAGATCCAGCGCCTTCTGGGCTCGGATATCGTGATGTGTTTCGACGAATGCCCGGCACTGCCAGCCGACCGAGACCGGATCGCAGAGAGCATGCGGCTGTCGATGCGGTGGGCGCAGCGCTCGCGCGATGCCTTTGGCGACCGGCCCGGCCATGCTCTGTTCGGTATCCAGCAGGGCGGTCTGGAGCAGGATTTTCGCGAGGAAAGCGCTGCGGCCCTGCGTGAGATCGGTTTTGATGGCTATGCAGTGGGCGGGCTGGCCGTGGGCGAGGGGCAGGAGGCCATGTTCGGGTGTCTCGATTATGCGCCCGATATGCTGCCCGAGGACAAGCCGCGCTATCTGATGGGGGTGGGCAAGCCCGACGACATCGTGGGCGCGGTGGCGCGCGGCATCGACATGATGGATTGCGTGCTGCCGTCGCGCTCGGGCCGTACCGGGCAGGTCTTTACCCGCTTTGGCGTCGTCAACATCAAGAACGCCCGCCACGCCGACGACCCGCGCCCGCTGGACGAGGCCTGCACCTGTCCGGCCTGCTCACATTATTCCCGCGCCTATCTGCATCACGTGTTCCGCGCCAATGAGATGATCTCGGGCATGCTGCTGACCTGGCACAACCTGCATTATTTTCAGGAGATCATGGCGGGCATGCGCGACGCCATCGCTGCGGGCAGCTTCGAGGCGTGGCAGGCGGGTTTTCACGACCAGCGCGCGCGAGGCGATATCGACCCGCTATAGGCGCGCCACAGCCAGAGTGACAAATACGTGATCCCCGGATAAACTGGCTGTGAATTTCAGCCGGTTTTTTCCGCGTGTCTTTTGTATTGGAGGGGTCGCATGTTTCGCATTTTATCCTTTTGTTTTCTGGTCTTGGCCGCGCCGGTTTCGGCGGATGTCTGGACCTTTGAAACGCCATCGGAAAACATTCAATGCGTGGTGGGTCAAGGGCCCAATTCCTCGGATTTGGAATGCAGGATCATTGAGCGCTATGGGCCGCCCGCCTTGCCGCGCCCGGCAAGCTGTGCCTCGGATTGGGGGCACAGTTTTCTGATGTATGATACCGGGCCGGTACAGATGCTCTGCGCGCCGCTCAGCCACAACAGGGGTGGGTTTGATCGGGCCGAATATGGAGTTACCGGCCAGTTTGGCGGGTTTACCTGCCATTCCTCACGCAAGGGGCTCGATTGTCGCAATCTGGATGGTCACGGGTTTTTCCTGTCGCGCGCGGTGCAGTCAGTGTTCTGATTTTGTGGGGACTGCGGGACGCCGCTCCCGCGCGCTGCGCGGATCGCCCCGCCCACCGTCCCGTCTTGCGGGGTTTTGCCCGAATGTGACGCGTTATCGCCTTGCGGCCCCCTGGGCTTCACGCCATTGTGTGCCGCAAACAGGTAAGGTTGAAATGTGAGCGCTCATGCCCCATTTCACCTCTCTTAGACCGGAGATGGCCACAGGTTGCCTAATTGCAGGGACCCGCGCCGTCTTGCCAACGATAAGGAAAGAGCATGCAAGAGCCTCTCAACTCGTCCTACCCCGTCCTGCCTTTGCGCGACATCGTGGTGTTTCCGCATATGATCGTGCCGCTTTTTGTGGGCCGCGAGAAATCGGTCCGCGCGCTGGAAGAGGTGATGCAGGACGACAAGCAGATTCTGCTGTCCAGCCAGATCGACCCGGCGGTGGATGACCCGGATAGTGATGGCATCTTTACGGCGGGTGTTCTGGCCAATGTGCTGCAATTGCTGAAGCTGCCTGATGGCACCGTGAAGGTGCTGGTCGAGGGGCAGGCACGGGTGCGCATCACCGAGTTTCTGGAAAATGAGGATTTCTTTGAAGCGCGCGCCGAGTATCTGACCGAAATCCCTGGCGACGTGACCACCACCGAGGCACTGTTGCGCTCGGTGGGCGATGAGTTCGAGCGTTATGCCAAGGTACGCAAGAACATCCCCGAAGAGGCGCTGGCGGCTGTGGGTGAATCCTCGGAACCTGCCAAGCTGGCCGACCTTGTGGCCGGTCATCTGGGCATTGAGGTGGATCAGAAGCAGGATCTTCTGGAGACGCTCAGCGTCAGCGAGCGGCTGGAGAAGGTTTATGGCCTGATGCAGGGCGAAATGTCTGTCCTGCAGGTCGAGAAGAAGATCAAGACGCGGGTCAAATCCCAGATGGAGAAGACCCAGCGCGAATATTATCTGAATGAGCAGATGAAGGCCATTCAGAAGGAATTGGGCGATAGCGAGGATGGCGGCAACGAGGTTGCTGAACTGGAAGCCAAGATCGCCGAGACCAAGCTTTCTAAAGAGGCCCGCGAAAAGGCTGAGGGCGAGCTTAAAAAGCTCAAGAACATGAGCCCGATGTCGGCTGAGGCTACCGTGGTACGCAACTATCTCGACTGGATTCTGTCGATCCCGTGGGGCACCAAGTCGCGGGTCAAGAAAGACCTTGGCAAGGCGCAGCAGATTCTCGATGACGACCATTACGGGCTTGAGAAGGTCAAGGAGCGGATCGTTGAATACCTCGCTGTGCAGCAGCGCTCGAAAAAGCTGAAAGGCCCGATCCTGTGCCTTGTCGGCCCTCCGGGTGTGGGCAAGACCTCGCTTGGGAAATCCGTTGCCAGGGCGACGGGGCGCGAGTTCATTCGTATCAGCTTGGGTGGCGTGCGGGATGAGAGCGAAATTCGCGGTCACCGCCGGACCTATATTGGCTCCATGCCCGGCAAGATCATTCAGGCGCTGAAAAAGGCCAAGACCACGAACCCGCTCATCCTGCTCGATGAGATCGACAAGATGGGGCAGGATTTCCGGGGCGACCCGGCCTCGGCCATGCTGGAGGTTCTGGACCCGGAACAGAACAACACGTTCATGGATCACTATCTGGAGGTTGAATATGACCTCAGCAACGTGATGTTCCTGACCACGTCCAATAGCTACAACATGCCCGGGCCGCTTTTGGACCGGATGGAGATCATTCCGCTGGCAGGTTATACCGAGGATGAAAAGCGTGAGATCGCCAAGCAACATCTGATCAGCAAGCAGGTCAAGAACCACGGGCTAAAGAACAAGGAATTCGCGCTGACCGATGCCGCGCTGACCGAGATGATCCGCACCTATACCCGCGAGGCGGGGGTGCGGAACCTTGAGCGTGAGATCGCCAAGGTCGCGCGGAAATCGCTGACCAAGATCATCAAGAAAGAGGCCGAGTCCATCGAGGTGACGCCCGACAATCTGGATGATTTCCTGGGCGTGCCGAAGTTCCGCTATGGTCTTGCCGAGAAAGAAGATCAGGTCGGTGTTGTCACCGGGCTGGCCTATACCTCGGTTGGGGGTGAATTGCTGAGCATCGAGGCGCTGCGCCTACCTGGCAAGGGCCGGATGAAGACCACCGGCAAGCTGGGCGATGTGATGAAGGAATCCATCGAAGCAGCGTCAAGCTATGTCCGCTCGATCAGCCCTCAGCTCGGCATCAAGCCGACGCGGTTCGACAATTGGGACATCCATGTGCACGTGCCCGAGGGTGCGACGCCCAAGGACGGCCCAAGTGCCGGTTTGGCCATGGTGACCTCGATCGTGTCGGTGCTGACCGGTATTCCGGTGCGCAAGGATATCGCGATGACCGGCGAGGTTACCTTGCGGGGCAATGCGCTGGCCATCGGCGGGCTCAAGGAGAAACTGCTTGCGGCTTTGCGCGGCGGCATCAAAACGGTGCTGATCCCGCAGGAAAACGAGAAAGACCTGCCTGAAATCCCCGACAACGTGAAAGAAGGCCTTGAGATCATTCCCGTGGCCCATGTTTCGGAAGTGCTGAAACATGCGCTGATAGCCGAGCCTGAGCCCATCGAATGGGACGAAGCTGCCGAAGAAGAGGCGGCCGCTGCTCGCGCCGCGACGGCGGCGTCCGGAGAGGGGCCGGTTGCGACCGCGCACTGAAGCAGCACCTGTTTAGCAAAAACGGGGCGGGCCGGCTGGCCCGCCCCGCGTTGTTTCCGGCGGCCATGTTGCACTTGGGGACCAGAGACCCACAAAGATGGCTCAATCACTAGCAGTTGTGGCAATTACCCGTCTCGCCCTCTAAACTTGCCTCAAAAGTCACTCAGTGAGGCAGGCAATGGCACGGAAATCCACCAAAACACCCGGCGACGCGCGCAAGACATCCACCGCACCCAAACCGGCCGACACGACCGCGCCAAATCCGAAAGTGGTCGCCTCGACCCCGGTTGTGGCAGGGCCCGAGCTGCGCAAGAAGGAACTGATCGATCAGGTGGTTGCCCGCTCCGGCGTCAAGAAGAAGGATGCCAAACCGGTTGTTGAGGCTCTGCTCGCCATCCTGGGTGAAACGGTCGCGGAAGGGCGCGAACTGAACCTACAGCCATTCGGAAAGCTCAAGATAAATCGCAGCGAGGAAAAGGCAAATGGTCGCGTCGTGATCTGCCGGTTGCGGCAACCCGCAGCGGCTGCGGGCAAGGAAAAAGAACCTCTTGCGCAGCCTGCCGACTAGCGCTAATACCGCGCGCACGGGTGATTAGCTCAGTGGTAGAGCGCTTCGTTCACATCGAAGATGTCAGGAGTTCAAATCTCTTATCACCCACCACTCTTTCCAGAATAACTGATCCGGATTCGGGCGCAGCGTTGGCCATGACTCCGAACGCAAATGGTGTCGCGCCGCCTATTTCGCGCCCGGCGGCATGGCCACCGGGCGCACTTTGATTACGCGCCGGGGAGCTTGTCGAGCAAGCCGCGACGGCCAAAGGTCGTGCCGCGTTTGGCACCGAAGTTGAGGCGAATGCCTGCCGCAACAAAGGCCTCGGAATCGCTCAGACCGCCGAGTTCAACCTTGGCGCTGCCCACCTCGCCGTAGATATGCGCGCCTTCGCCAAGATTATAGTCGGCACCAAGACTGACCCGGGTCAGGTCGATATCGCTGGGACCATTCAGGTAGTCCACCGAGGCGGACAAGGTGAATAGCGGTGCAACCTCGCCATCGATCCGGACACCAAGCAACGTGCCATCATCACTATCCGCATCCACGAAATCGATGCGCGAGACATAGCCTTCGAGCCCGATCGCGCCGACCTCGTAACCGGCCTCGATTCCGTAAGTGTTCGAGTCGTTGTCACCGTCCAGATCGTCACGGTTGTAAAAGGCGCCCAAGGACAGGTTGTCGTTGGTGTGGAAGATAGCGTGCAGGGTACCGTTATATCCGGTCTCGCTGATTTCATCGAAGCGATACACGCCCACATCCGCCTGGACGCTGAAATTGCGCGTGAAGCCCAATTCACCCGAACCGGCCCCGTAGAACTTGGACCCGTTATCGCTGTCGGTGAAGGTTGAATACCCGAGGTCAAAGTAACCGCCGGTCAATTCCGCTGCGCTGGCTGCACCAACACAAAACCCCGAGGCCAACGCCCCGGCTACGATGATGTTTTTCATCAAACTGCTCCTGTTTGCGGGCGTTTTGTCCGCGTTTGGCGCTGTTGCGCTCTGGCGTCAATAATAGGGGCTTCGCGGCAGAATAAGAAGTGCAAAACAGTCACAGGATGAGAATTGTTCAACTCAAGGCAGAACACCGCCAATGGCCTCCGGACGGCATCAGCGGTGTTTGCGACGGGGTCTACAACGCCGCTTCGAACAGTTTGCGGGTGTTTTCAGCCGTCATTTTCACCGGATTGCCACCGGTTGAAGGGTCGTTGAGCGCGTCGCGCACAAGGGTGTCGATATCGGGGTCGCGCACGCCCAGATCGCTCAGCCTGCGGGGGATGCCCAACTCTGCGTTCAAGCCGTCCACATAGGCGCAAAACCCGTCGAAGTCGCCCTCAATACCGAGATAGGCGGCGGCCTGGGTCAGTACGCCTTCGGCGGCGGGGCGGTTGAATTTCAGCACGGCAGGCATGCAGACCGCGTTGGTGGTGCCGTGATGGGTGTGGTGATGCGCGCCGATGGGATGGCTCATCGCGTGGATTGCGCCCAAGCCCTTCTGGAACGCGGTCGCGCCCATGGCCGCAGCCGACATCATATGCGCGCGTGCCTCAAGATCGCTGCCATCGGCATAGGCGCGGGGCAGGTACTCCTTGACCAGCCGCATGCCTTCCAACGCCATGCCCTGAGACATCGGGTGATAATGCGGCGAGCAATAGGCCTCGACACAATGGGCAAAGGCATCAAGGCCGGTTCCCGCCGTGATGGCCCTGGGCATGCCAACGGTCAGTTCCGGGTCACAGATCACCTGCAAGGGCAGCATTTTAGGATGAAAGATGATCTTCTTTTCATGGGTTTCAGAGTTGGTGATCACACCTGCACGCCCGACCTCAGACCCGGTTCCGGCAGTTGTGGGCACTGCCACGACCGGGTGGATGCCTGCCGGGTCGGCGCGGGTCCACCAATCGCCGATATCCTCGAAATCCCACAGGGGGCGTGTCTGGCCTGCCATGAAGGCCAGCACCTTGCCGAGATCCAGCCCCGAGCCGCCGCCAAAGGCGATCACCCCGTCAAACCCGCCCTCGCGGTAGACGGTCAGCCCGGCGGCGACATTCTTTTCGTTCGGATTGGGGTCCACGTCCGAGAACATGGCCCGTCCCAGCCCTGCCGCCTCGATCAGGTCGAGCGTGGTTTGGGTCACCGGCAGATCGGCCAACCCCTTGTCGGTCACCAGCAGCGGCCTGGTGATCCCGGCGGCGGCGCAGGCCTCGGCAATTTCAGAGATACGTCCGGCGCCGAAGCGGATCGCGGTGGGGTAGGACCAGTTTCCAACTAGTTTCATGGGCTCACGCCTTCTTCAGATGGTAAGATTTCGGACGGGTCAGGGCGTGAAAGCCCAGCACCGAGAGGCCCGCGCCGCGCCCGGTATCCTTGCAGCCGGTCCAGCACAGGCCGGGGTCGAGATAATCGCAACGGTTCAGGAACACGGTGCCGGTTTCCAGCCGCGCGCCGATCTCTTCGGCCTTGGCCGCGTCGCGGGTCCAGATCGAGGCCGTCAGCCCGAACCGGCTGTCATTCATCAGCGCAATCGCTTCCTCGTCATCGTTTACCGGCATGATGCCGACGACCGGGCCAAAGCTCTCTTCGCGCATCACGTCCATGTCGTGAGTCACGTTGGTCAGGATTTGCGGCGTCAGATAAGCGCCGCCATCATCTTCGGCAAAGCGGTCAATATGGGCAGTCGCTCCCTTTGCCATCGCATCCTCGATATGGTCGTGCACCACGCGCGCGAAGCGCGTATGCGCCATGGGTCCCAGCGTGGTCTCGGGGTCCAGCGGGTTGCCCAGCTTGTAGCCATTCACCAGCGCCACGGCCTTTTCCACGAAATCGTTGAACAGCGTGCCATGCACATAAATCCGCTCGATCCCGCAGCAGCATTGGCCAGAGTTGAACATCGCCCCGTCGATCAGCGTCTCGACGGCAGCATCCAGATCGGCATCCGCCCGCACATATCCCGGGTCCTTGCCGCCAAGCTCGGTCGAGACCGGAATGAAGGTGCCAGCCGCCGCGCGTTCCATCGCCTGTCCGCCGCCGACCGAGCCGGTGAAAATGACGAAATCCACGTGCCGCGCCGCGATCAGGTCCGAGGTTGTGTCGTGATCCAGTACCAGGTTCTGGAACACATCCTCGGGTACACCCGCAGCGTGAAACGCCTCGGCCAGCCGTTCGCCAACCTGCAACGTTTGCGCCGCATGTTTCAGCAGAACCGTGTTGCCCGCGATCAGAGCGGGGGCCACGGTGTTGATCGCGGTCATGTAAGGGTAGTTCCACGGCGCCACCACCAGCACGACGCCATGCGGCTCGCGGGTGATCTTGCGCAGGAACGCATCGCTGTCTTCAACGATGATCGGCGCGAGGGCCTCGTCGGCGATCTTGGCCATATGCAGCGCACGCTCTTCGAACCCGCCGAATTCACCGCCATAACGCACCGGGCGGCCCATCTGATGGGCCAGTTCCACTGCCATTCGGTCGGTGGTCTTGCCTACCTCGGCCACGCCGGCCTGCACCAGCGCGATCCGTTCAGCGAGGGGGCGCGCCGCCCAGTCACGCTGCGCCTGCCGCGCGTGGGCGGCGGCGGATCGGGCCGCGTCGGGCGGCAGAACCGGTCGTTCCAAGTAGACCGACCCGTCGATCGGAGAGATACATCGCGTTGTCTTTGTCATGTCTCAGGCCTTTTCGAACCCCCGGGCGATTTCCCAGTCGGTCACCACACGGTCAAACTCTTCCTGCTCCCATTCGGCGCAGCGGGTGTAGTGGTCAACCACCCAATCCCCCATCGCTGCGCGCAGCATGTCCGAGCCGCGCAGCGTCTCGACCGCATCGCGCAGGGTGCGGGGGATTTCGCGCGCCTCGGTATCCTCATAGAGGTCGCCAGAGGTGGGCGCGGCCAGCTCCATCTTGTCCTCGATCCCCTTGAGGCCCGCCGCCAGCAGTGCGGCCTGCGCCAGATAGGGGTTGAAGTCCGACCCGCCGATCCGGCATTCCATCCGCACCGCCTTGGTCCCTTCGCCACACAGGCGGAACCCGGCGGTGCGATTGTCCACCGACCAGACCGTTTTGGTCGGCGCGAATGTGCCCTTCATGAAGCGTTTGTAGCTGTTCACATAAGGGGCCAGAAACGCGGTGTAGTCGGGCGCATAAGCAATCATCCCCGCACAGAACTGCCGCCCCAGCTCGCTCAGGCCATGGGGGGCTTCCGGGTCATGAAACGCCGCTTCATCCCCGCGCCAGAGCGACAGGTGCACATGGCTGGCCGAGCCGACGCGCGAGGCATGCCATTTGGGTAAGAAACTGGCCGCATGTCCTTGAAGATGCGCGATTTCCTTGGTGGCATGTTTGGCAATCGTATGGTGATCAGCGCAGGCCAGAGCGTCTGCATAGCGGATGTTCAGCTCTTCCTGACCGGCCTCGGCTTCACCCTTGGTGTTTTCCACCGGAATGCCGGCAGCAAAGAGGTGATTGCGCAGCGGGCGCATCACATGTTCTTCCTTGGTGGTCTGCAGGATGTGGTAATCCTCGTTATAGCCCGAGATCGGGGTCAGATCGCGAAAGCCCCCGGCGCGGATCGCATCATAGGTCTGCTCGAACAGGAAAAATTCCAGCTCGGTTGCCATCATCGGCGTCAGCCCCAGAGCTTCGGCGCGGGCGATCTGGCGTTTCAGCACCTCGCGCGGGGAATGCGGCACCGGCTCATGCGTGTGATGATCCAGCACATCGCAGAGCACCATCACCGTGCCTTCCAGCCAGGGCATCGGGCGCAGAGTGCTGAGATCAGGCTTCATGACATAGTCGCCATAGCCCGCCTCCCAAGAGGTCGCGGCATAGCCGTCGGGTGTCGCCATTTCCAGATCGGTGGCCAGCAGATAGTTGCAGCAATGGGTTTCCTGCCAGGCGCTGTCGAGGAAGTTCTGCGCGTGGAACCGCTTGCCCATCAGGCGGCCTTGCATGTCCACAAGGCAGACCAGAACCGTGTCCACCTCACCACTGGTCACCTTGGCCGAAAGCTCTTTCAGAGCAGATGCATCACTCATGGTGTCAATCCGTTTTGTATCGTTTCAGGGGATCAGTCATTGACCCGCTCGCTTTTCATTTCGGTTACAAGCCGGGTTTCCAGAATCTGGCCCGAGCGGTAAAGGATCGGGTAGGCGACCGAGGCGATATGTCCGTGCAGGTCGCGCAGCGCCCGCAAGGTTTCCAGATGCAGGTCGCTGGACTGGAAGCTTTCCGTTGTGCCGCGTTCCAGACGTTTCAGATGCGCCTTGCGGCTGGCGCGCTCCATGCGCTTGATCTCGGCCTTGTCCAGCACCAGGCGGCGCGCGCAATCCAGATCGTCCACCAGCAAGACGTGGCGCGCCAGCGCAAAGCTCTCCGTCACTGCCTGGTGCAGGTCCGACAATTCTTTCCAGCCGGGGGCCGAGAATTGCACCCGCTCCTCATGGCGCGCCTTGGCGAAACCGGTCATGCGTTTCGAGACGATATCGCCTGCGGCTTCGACGCGGATGGCGTATTCGACAAGCGACCGCGCCGCCTTGATCTCGGATTTGCGCATGTTCTGGCGCGGCATCTTGGCGACATAGCGACGGATATCGGTGAGTTGGGTGTTCACCTTCTCGTCTTCCTGCAACAGCGCGTCGATCGCCTCGGCATCGTTGTCTTGATAGAGGTCCAACACGGGCCGCATCATCCGCTCGACCCGCGCCACCATCTGCAACAGTTCCTGTCGGACCGAGGACATCGCCACCGCCGCCTGCGCGCCATGCGGGTCATCAAGCGGGCTGAGCGGTTCCAGCAACTCCGATCCCGCCGCCTCGCTGTCGTCCTGTTCTGGTAGGAGCCAGCTCATGGGCTGTTCAAGGTGACGCACGATGCCAAGCGCGCTCAGCGCCAGCAGCAGGTTGAACCCGATATGGGCGCTGACCAGCGACTGGCCGGGTTGTCCCAGCAGCAGTGCGTCAGACAGGCCAAACAGGTTGATGACCATCAGGCACAGAAACGCCGCCGATCCGCGCAGCAGGAAATTGGCCAGCGGGATGCGCTTGGGCACGGGCGGCAGGTCGCGGGTCAGCCAGATCGGGATCAGGGCGCCACCCAGATTGGCACCCAGCATCAGTGACAGACCAGCGGCAAAGGGCAGGGCATCGACCTGCACCAGCGCCACGCACATCAGGATCGCGGCCACGCTGGAATGCATCACAAAAGCCAGAGCCGCGCCAACCAGGAAGGCAGCGAAATAGTCGGTGCTCAGATACCCGGCCACGGCGGGCAGAAAGGCGCTTTCGCGGATCGGGTCGACCGCCTCGCGCAGAAATTGCAGGGAGATCAGGATAAAGGCGATGCCCAGAATGATCCGCCCGTTCAGCCGCACATGGCTGCGGTCGGATTTCAGATAGAGCCAGCCGCCAATCGCCAGCAGGAACGGCATCAGCCAGCGCAGGTCAAAGGACAGAAGTTGCACCACCAGCGCCGAGCCCAGATCAGCCCCCAGCACACCAGCCAAGGCAAAGCCGAACCCCACCATGCCCGCCGCCGCAAAGCCGGTCAGCAGCAGCGCCACCGCGGCCGAGCTTTGGATCACCACCGCCAGCGCAGTGCCCGACAGACCCGCTAGCGCCGTGTTGGTATGGCCCGTGAGCAGCCGTTCGAACATCGCACCAAAGCGCCGCTCGATGCCGGTGCGCACGAAGCGCACGGCAAAAAGCAGCAACATGGTTGCCGCAAAAATCTCGACTATGAAACCCGCGATTGCCAGTTCTATTTCCTTTCAACACGCGTTCCGAGTTTCGGAAGCGAAGCACCCCGGCGCGACCAAAACCGCGCCGAGGCAAGTGCCAATCCCGACGGATCAGCCGTAGCGATAGGGCCGTCCGGCCTTTTGCATCACTTCATTATATTGCTTGAAGATGTTGACCACCTTGGCCTTGGTTTCGCTTTCGGCGGCGATTTCATCCCAGAACTTCACGGCGGCCTGTTCGACTTGCGCCCATTCCTCGTCCGGGATGGTGGTCAACTGCATCTTGGTGCCGTTGACGCGCAGATTTGCCTCGCCGCCCCAATACCACCACTGGCGGTAATAATGCGACTGGTCGCAGCAGACCTTGAAGAGAGTCTGCAGATCCTCGGGCAGCTCGTTCCAGCGGTCCATATTGGCAAAGAAGTGCCCCGCCCACGCGCCCGACACGTTGTTGGTCAGGAAGTAGTTGGTCACGTCTGCCCAGCCGACGGTGTAATCCTCGGTGATGCCGGACCAGGCGATACCGTCCAGCTCGCCAGTCTGCACCGCGACCTCGATATCTTCCCAGGGGAGGGTGACGGGAACCACGCCGAACTGGCTGAGGAAGCGCCCGGCGGTGGGGAAGGTGAAGATGCGCTTGCCCTTCATGTCCTCTAGCGAGTTGATCGGGTCCTTGGTGGCGAAATGGCAGGGGTCCCAGGCCCCGGCGCTGATATGTTTCACGCCGACCTTGGAATATTCCTCGTCCCAGATCTCGTTCAGACCGTATTGGTTGAACAGCACCGGCACGTCCAGCGAGTAGCGCGAGGCAAATGGGAAATAGCCGCCAAACACGGTCACCTCGGTGGGTGAGGCCATCGAGTCATCGTCCGACTGCACCGCGTCAATGGTGCCGCGCTGCATGGCGCGGAACAGCTCTCCGGTGGGCACCAGCTGATCGGCATAGAACAGCTCGATCTGCATCCGGTCGCCGGCGATCTGGTTGAACATCTTGATCGCCGGGTCGATCACATGCTCGGCCAGCGCCGCGCCCGCATAGGTCTGCATCCGCCATTTGATCTGGCCCTGCGCGAGCGCGGGTGTGGCCAGTGCTGCGGCGGCTGGGGCGGCAGCGGCGCCTTTCAGGAATGTACGTCTGTTGGTCATACTCTCTCTCCGTTGGTCTGTGTTGTTACTCGAACGGTCGTCTCCGCCCCGGTTTGGCCGGGGTCACTTGTTGTAGATATAGTCGGGCAGCCACAGCGCGATCTGCGGAAATGTCATGATGATGCTCAGGGCCAGTACCATCACCAGCACAAACGGCAGGATCGAGCCATAGATGTCGCGCAAGGTGATCTCGGGCGGGGCCATGGCCCGCATCAGAAACAGGTTATAGCCGAAGGGCGGCGTCATATAGGCGATCTGCGTGGTGATCGTATAGAGCACCCCGTACCAGATCAGGTCGAACCCCAGCGCGCCCACCAGCGGCACATAAAGCGGGGCGACGATCACCAGCATGGCGGTGTCGTCCAGAAACGTACCCATCAGGATGAAGCTCAGCTGCATAAGGATCAGAATCATCCAGGGGTTCAGGCCCAGCCGTTCGGTAAAGAGGTTCTCGATCGCCTTGACCGCGCCCAGCCCGTCAAAGACCGCACCAAAGGCGAGCGCGGCCAAGATGATCCACATGAACATGCAGGTGATGCCCAGCGTTGAGCGCACCGAGGTCTCGAACACCTGACGCGTCATCCGGCCCTTCAAAACAGCGGCGGCAAAGGCGGTCAGCGCGCCGATCGCCGAGCTTTCCACCAGCGAGGTCCAGCCATTGACAAACGGCACCATCATCGCCGCGAAGATGCCGATGGGCAGCAGTCCCGCGCGCAGCAGCGCCAGCTTTTCACCCAGCGGCAAGTCGCGTTCCGCGGCAGGCAGAACCGGCCCAAGCGACGGGTTCAGCCGGCAGCGGATCGCGATATAGAGGATGAACATCGCTGCCATCATCAGCCCCGGCACCACGCCTGCAAGCCACAGCTGCCCCACGGGCTGGCGCGCGATCATTGCATAAAGCACCAACACCACCGAAGGCGGCACCAGAATGCCCAGGCTGGACCCGGCCTGAATGACGCCGGTGACCATTCGCTTGTCATAGCCGCGTTTCAAGAGCTCGGGCAGGGCGATGGTTGCCCCGATGGCCATGCCTGCTACGCTCAGCCCGTTCATGGCTGAGATCAGCACCATCAGGCCAATCGTGCCGATGGCCAGCCCGCCATTCAGACCGCCCATCCAGACATGGAACATCTTGTAGAGGTCATCCGCGATCTTCGATTCGGACAGGACGTAGCCCATGAAGATGAACATCGGCAGTGTCAGCAGCGGATACCATTTCATCAGCTTCATCGCCGCCGAGAAGCCCAGATCATAGCCGCCCCGGTCCCCCCAGAGCAGCAGCGCCGCCACCACGGCCACGAACCCGATCGCCCCGAACACCCGCTGTCCGGTCAGCAGCATCAGCATCATGGTGGAAAACATCAGGATGGCGATCAGCTCATACGGCATCAGATCACCTCGCGCGGGATGTCGTCGCCGTGCAAGCGCAGGAGGTCCTTGAACAGCTCCGACACCGCCTGCAGCAGCATCAGGAACAGCCCGACGATCATGATCGACTTGATCGGCCACAGATAGGGCCGCCAGGCGGTCGGGCTGCGCTCGCCATATTGCAGCGAATAGCTCAGCGAGTCGTAGCCGCCATAAAGCATCACGATCAGATAGATGATCAGGAAGAAGACGGTGATCGCATCGGTCCAGGCCTTGCGCCGGTTCGACCATTCTCCGTAAAGCAGGTCCATCCGCACATTGCTGCCCATCTGGATCGAATAAGGCCCGCCCAGCACGTAATAGGCGACCATGGCAAACTGCGCCATTTCCAGCGTCCAGAGCGAGGGCAGAAAGAAGGTTTTGGAAATCGACGACCAGAGCAGGATGCCCATCATGACAAAGATGCCATACATCACCACCCGTCCGATCCAGCGATTCAGCCGGTCGATGACGCGGACATATTGCCTCAGAAAATGCAGACCCCCAGCCCCTTTTGTCATGAGGATGCCGCCTCGGGTGTGAGTTCAGCGACCAGCTCTGCCAGCATCGGCGACAGCAGCCCGGCGATGCGATTGACGCCGGCGGGCGTGTCGATCAGATCGTTGCGAACCTCCAGCATCACATTATGCAGACCGTTGCGGACGCCATGTTCGCGCAGTGTGTGGGTGACGCCGTCGTGGGCTGAATAGGGCTGGTTCAGCGCCACGCGCAGCCTGCAAGGTGAGGCCTTGCCGAGAAGAGCCCGGGCCGCCCGATCATCTGTATCGTGCAGAATTCCAAGATCAATATCGCGATGTATGCCGTTGTAAACAGGCGTAAAGCTGTGGATAGTGATCATCAAGGGTGGGTCGTTGCGCCCCGCAAGCACATCTGCCAGAAGGTCGCGGAACGGCGCATAGACATCGCGCACCCGCTGGGCGTGATGTGCGGCGCTGAGGCCCTGATTGCCGGGTATCTCAAACCGCTCGCTGCGCGCCAATACCGCACCCGTTGCTTCGGGCGGGCGGTTGCAGTCATAGACCAGACGGCTCACCCGGGAATGGACCAAAGGCGCATCCAGCGCACCCATCAGTTCCACCGCCAGTTCCATCGCGCCCACATCCCAGGCTGCATGTGACATTGCCGCCTCGTCGTCCAGCCCGAGCCGGTGCAGCGCCGCCGGGATGAACCGGCTGGCATGTTCGCACACCAGCACAGCCGCACCAGCCCCACGCGCGTTCAGCACGCGCGCTGCCGGAGCTTCCAGCGCGGACAGCAGAGGGGACTCGGGATCGATTGCCATGTGAAACATTGGTTACAGCTTCGCATCTCCTGTCAACAATTTTTCTGTAGACATGATTACAGAACCGCCTAGGCTGTAGAAATCGTAATCAGGTAGCGTCTCGTGACCCCGACCACCAAGCTTGTCAAACAGCAGATACAGGAAGAGATGGAGGCGCTGACGCCGTCCGAGCGGCAACTGGCCTCGATCCTCTTGCAAGACTATCCGATGGGCGGTTTGCAATCGATCACCAAACTGGCCAACGCGGCCAGCGTCTCGACCCCCACGGTGATCCGTATGGCGCGCAAGCTGGGGTTTGACGGCTTTCCGGCACTGCAGGATGCGCTGCGGGACGAGGTGGCCGCACAGATCAAGAAACCGATCGCCAAGCGCGACGCCTGGGTGGTGGATGAGGGGGCCGAGCATCCGCTGACACGGTTTGCCCAGACCGCCTGGACCAATATGCGCCACACGCTAGACCGGATCGACACAGACATGTTCGATGCGGTGGCCAGGCTGCTCGCCGATACCGCGCGCCCGCTATATGTGGTCGGCGGGCGCATTACGCGGTCCAATGCCGATTACCTCTACAACCATATGCAGATCATCCGGCCCAACGTGACCATGCTGGGCAATTCCGCCAATGTCTGGCCGCAATACCTGCTGGACATGGACGAAGCCTCGGTGCTGGTGATCTTCGATATTCGCCGATACGAGGCGCATTTGGCTAAACTAGCGCAGATCGCCTCGGAACGCGGGGTGACGGTGGTGCTGTTCACTGACCAATGGGGATCGCCCATTGCGCGCTCGGCCCGTCATACGTTCAACTCGCTGGTCGAGGCCCCCTCAAGCTGGGACAGCACCATTGCGCTGATGCTGATCGTCGAGGCGCTGATCGCCGAGGTTCAGGATGCCCGCTGGGAGCAGAGCAAGGAGCGGATCGAGGAACTGGAGGCCATGTTCTCATCAACGCGGCTGTTCCGGGGGTAGGGGTAGCGACGCACAGGGTTTTTGCATGCCTGGCTGCAATGCTTGGTTGTGCACGCGTCTGGAAAATTCCGGCCAGACCCTGTTAAGCTCTCTACAGGGCAGGCCTTTTGAGGTCCGTCAATTCGGAGAATGGCGGTTTCATGAACGAGCAAGAAAGCGGACAGGCGCTGGATTGGATGCTGTATCATCCCTGGGCCAGCATTGCCCTGATCATCCTCTTGATGTCAGCGATCAGTGTGCTGCCCTACTATTTCATACACCGGATCAGGCAACGCCCACCCTCGGACGACACCAAGGAAATGGCCGTCAATATCGGGTTCCGCATCGGGACGCTGCATGCGCTGATCCTGGCGCTGATCTTTTCCGGCGCCCAGGAACAATATGAACAGGCACGGGAAACGATCGCGGCCGAGGTCATTATCCTGTCCGAAGCGGCACATGAAATTGCCCGGCTGCGCAACCAGGATATTGATCCGGTGCGTGCCAAGTTTTTCGAATATATCGACGTGCTAGAGCAAGACGACACACCTGCGATCGATGTTCACAACATCGGCAATTCGGACCTGATCTTCCGCGAGGCGTCACAAGTCTCCAGTGAGATCTATCAGGCTCTGCTTGCGATCGAGCCAAAGGAAGAGCAGCAGAGCATCACGCTCGACCGGATTGTCAGCAAGCTCGACCAGGCTTTCAGCCTGCGGCTGGAACGTGTTGCGTCGACCGCGCGGGGTGTATCCAACTTGTTTTGGACCCTGTCCGTTGTCGGATATATCTTTCTGCTGCTTGTGTTTTTCGTAACGCCGTTTTCTTGGGTCCGGTCGGCTCTTGTTGCGCTTTACAGCATTTATACCGGGCTTACCCTTTTCTTCATCATCGAGATGAGCAACCCCTATCTGGGATTGTCATCGATCGATCTCAGCAATTTGAGTGCGGCGTTTGATACCATTGAAACACAAGTAGACTAGGTCGGCGAGCTAGCTGCCGGGATCGCCAGTAACCCTGGCTCGGCGGTTTCTCCCCATATTGGTGATGTCGGCGCATTCCGGTGGCTTTGATCCAGCAGGCACGCTATTCTTACTGCTGTGGGTCAAGCCCATACACGTAATGATTGCAAGGCTGGACGCGAGATGCCTGTTTTTCTGACGTTAACCGATGCCGATATCAACAACGCCGCCTTCTGGGCCGGGCTGGATATCGGGCCGGACAGCACCATTGATGTGTCCGGGATCAGTAACTCGATCCAGATCACGATGACGGGCAGTTCGATCACCTTCACCAACAACAGCGGTGCGGTTACCACCTATACCGATGCCGATATCGCCTCGGGCTCGTTTAGCGAATTTGTCGAATATACCGGCAACAACAATGACGACAATGTCAGCGGCTCGGTCGGGCTGAATGCAGGGGGCTATTCGGGGGGGCGTGGCAATGACACCTTTACCGATGATGGCAACCTCGGCGGCTCAATCAACGGTGGGCGTGGCAATGACACGTTGCAAGGTGGATCGGGCGACAACAACATCGTCGGTGCTCGTGGCAATGACGTTCTGCTGGGCGGCTCGGGGAACAATAACCTCTTGGGTGGCGTCGGGCGCGACACGCTTTTTGCGCAGGATGGCAGCGGCAATCTGGAGGGCGGTGCCGGAAATGATGAAATCCATGCCGGGCTTAACACGAGCTTCGTGGATGGAGGTAACAATAACGACACGCTGATCGTGCCCAAGGGCTCGACCGTCACACCGTTCTTTCCGGGTGCCACTGGCGGTACGGTCGATTTGCCGGGCGGCGCAAACAGCTTTACCTACACAAATATCGAGAATGTCGAGATTGCCTGTTTCACCGAGGGCACGATGATCCGAACGCCGGGCGGTGAGCGCGCGATTGAAACGCTACAGGTCGGCGATCTGGTGGATACGCTGGATCATGGACCGCAACCTATCCGATGGATCGGTAGGCGCAGCGTGGCCGGGCGGGGTCGGCATGCACCGATCCGATTTGCGCCAGGTACGATCGGGAATGACCGGCCCGTCCAGGTCTCGCCCCAGCATCGCGTGTTGCTTTCGGGCTGGCGGTGTGAGCTGTTCTTTCACGCACCCGAAGTGCTCTGTGCTGCAAAGCATCTGTGTGACGGCGATCGTATCCATCGCGCGCCCTGCGATCAGATCACCTATTTCCATCTGATGTTTGATCGGCACGAAATCGTACTGGGTGAGAATGCGCTGCTGGAAAGCTTCTACGCAGGCGATCATATCCTGCAGGCCGATCGCGCGTGTTACGACGAATTGATCGAGCTGTTTCCTGAACTCGCCGATGGCGCGCCCATCGCCGCAGCCCGCCCTTTTGTCGGCCACGCAGAAGGGGCACTGCTGCAGGTGCAGCAGGTTTCCGCTGGGCGCGCCTGATAGCGTGGGTTTGAAATCCCGGAAAATCCCGATATTGACCCGGAAACCCGCAGGATCAGGAGCAGGGCGTGAAGAAGAAAAAGCGGAAATTCCCGAAACTCAATGCCTTGCTCGACCCGTTTGATGTGAAACTCATCGACCGGATGGACGAGATGGCCGAGACCGAGCGGTTGATCGCGTTCGAGCGGCGCGGCGGGTTGACCCGTCCTGCCTATGCTCTGTCTCCGGGGATGGAGGGGTTCGATATCGCGCCTCTGGTGGCGGAATATGACGCCCATGCCGAGAGCCTGCGCGGCTTGCAGGACCCCGACCGGAACCAGACCGGCTATCTGCCCCATAACGGCTACTACGACCGCCCGGATGCGGATGCGCTCTATCTGATGATCCGCCGCTACGCGCCCAAGCGGGTGATCGAGGTGGGTTGCGGCAACTCGACCCGCGTGACCCGGCAGGCGGTGCTGGATGGCGGGCTGCAGACGCAGATCACCGCCATTGATCCCTATCCGCGCGCCGATATCGCCCATGTGGTGGACGCGTTCGAACAGAAGCGGGTGGAAGAGGTCGATCCGGCGCTGTTTTCAACGCTGGAGGCGGGGGATGTGCTGTTTATCGATTCCAGCCATCAGGTGCGCCTTGGCAATGATGTGGCGCACCTGTTCTGCAACATCATTCCGCAACTCGCGGCGGGTGTGGTGATCCATGTGCATGATGTCTTTTTGCCTTATGAATACCCCAAGCGGTTCTTCTACGATTGTCCCTCTTGGGGTGAGCAGTACATGCTGCATGCGCTGTTGCAGGGCGGGGGGTATGAGATGCTCTGGCCCGGATATCACCTACAGCAGGATCGACCCGATGCGGTGCAGGCGCTGCCGTTCCTGCAGGGTGGGCGGGCGCAGAGCCTGTGGGTGCGCAAGCTTCAGGCGTGATCCAAAGGAGCGCCTGCGGCGCACAGTTTTTGTTTGCGTTCACGCCACGCAGGCGCTGGGGCTTCGCCCCAGACCCCGCAGCGTTTTCAACCGTCGGAGCGGATCAGATCAGGCGGACCTGGGTGCCGACCTGCACCAGCGGGTAAAGCTGTTCCACATGCTCGTTATAGAGGCCTATGCAGCCCGACGAGCTCATTCGTCCGATCTTGCGGGTGTCATGGGTGCCATGCACCAGATAGGCGGGCCAGCCGAGATACATGGCGCGGGTGCCCAGCGGATTGCCGGGATCGCCACCTTCGATGCGGATCGGTAGGGTCGGGTCGCGCTCGCGCATGTTGGCGGTGGGCGTCCAGCTTGGGAATTCGGTCTTGCGCACCACTTTGGTGTAGCCGCGCTTGGTCAGTTCCTCGCTCATCGGGACCGATGAGGGAAAGAGGCGATAGGTTTCGCCATCAGGACCCCAGTAATGCACCGCCCGGCTGGTGATGTCGGCCAGGAGTGCGCCGTTGCCCAGCGTGTCGAAATGATCCTGCCAGTTCTGGCGCCGGAAGGAGGAGACATTGCGGTTCACCGGCACCTGGGTGCTGATGGGTTGCTCGGTCTGCGGGAAGGCGTCGCTGCTCTGGGCGCGCAGCAGGGCCGGGGTCGCAAGTGTGGCGGCAACGCCCAACAGGGTGCCACGGCGGGTGATCTTGGAGTTGGGCAAGGGTGCCTCCATCATCTGCTCAATTCTTCGCCGCGAAAATAGGGGTTCGAGGGGCGTCTGACCAGAGGGGGCTGTTGAAAACTGCGTGATTGAGGCTTGATTTGCTAAATCAGCAGGGGGTGCTGCCCGACCTGATGGCCGGACAGCATGTGATTTGGGGGTCAGTCCATGGGCTTGAAGTTGAACTCGCCGCCTTCCTTGATTCCGCTCGGCCAGCGCGAGGTGATGGTTTTGGTTCGGGTGTAGAACTTGAACGCGTCCGGTCCGTGCTGGTTCAGATCGCCGAAGACCGATTTCTTCCAGCCACCGAAGGTGTGATAGGCCAGCGGTACCGGGATCGGGACGTTGATGCCGACCATGCCGATATTGATCCGGTTGGCGAAATCACGGGCGGTGTCGCCGTCGCGGGTGAAGATCGCGGTGCCATTGCCATATTCGTGGTCCATGGCGAGGCCGATCGCTTCTTCGTAGCTTTGCGCGCGCACGGTGGAGAGGACGGGGCCGAAGATCTCGGTCTTGTAGATGTCCATGTCACGGGTCACGTTGTCGAAGAGGTGCGGACCGACAAAGAAGCCGTCCTCATAGCCCTGCAAGCTGAAGTCGCGGCCATCAACCACCAGTTTCGCGCCCTGATCGACACCGGTCTGTACCAGACGCTCGATATTGGCCTTGGCGGCGGCGGTCACAACCGGGCCGTAATCCACATCGTTGCCCGCAGTATAGGGCCCCACTTTCAGCTTTTCGATGCGCGGCACCAGCTTGTCGATCAGGCGATCGGCGGTTTCATCGCCCACCGGAACCGCGACTGAGATCGCCATGCAGCGTTCGCCCGCCGCGCCATAACCCGCGCCGACCAGCGCGTCGGCGGCCTGATCCATATCGGCATCCGGCATCACGATCATATGGTTTTTGGCGCCACCGAAACACTGCACGCGTTTGCCCTGGGCGCAGCCGGTGCCGTAGATGTATTCGGCGATCGGGGTGGAGCCGACAAAGCCGATTGACTGGATCACCGGGTGATGCAGGATGGCGTCGACCGCCTCTTTATCACCGTTGACCACTTGCAGGATGCCCTTGGGCAGGCCAGCCTCTTCCATCAGTTCAGCCAGCATCAGCGGCACGGACGGGTCGCGCTCGGACGGTTTCAGGATGAAGGCGTTGCCGCAGACGATGGCGGGGGCGAACATCCACATCGGGATCATGGCGGGGAAGTTGAAGGGCGTGATGCCAGCCGTGACACCCAGCGCCTGGCGCATGGAGTACATGTCGATGCCGGGGCCTGCGCTGTCGGTGAACTCGCCTTTCAGAAGCTGTGGCGCGCCGATGCAATATTCGCAGACTTCAAGCCCGCGTTGAACGTCGCCCTTGGCATCGGGGACGGTTTTGCCGTGCTCGCGGCTGAGCGCCTCGGCCAGCTTGTCCATGTCGCGGTTCAGCAGATCGACAAATTTCATCATGACCCGCGCGCGGCGCTGCGGGTTGGTAGCGGCCCAGGCAGGTTGCGCTGCGGCGGCGATCTCGACGGCCTTGGCGACCTCGTCCGTGCTGGCCAGCGGCACTTTCGCCTGCACTTCGCCGGTGGCGGGGTTGAACACATCGGCAAAGCGGCCCGAGCCGCCTTTGACATGTTCACCGTTCATATAATGGGTCAGCTCCTGCATGGGGTCTCCTCCGATCAGATTTGGAGGCAGGATAGGCTTGCAAAAATCCACTGAACAGAGGCAAGATTTCAAAAAGGTTTTGCAAATTTGCAGAGGGGTGCGTGATGGAGCCGCATTGGGACGATATGAAGGTGTTTCTGGCGGTCGCCCGCGAGGAAAGCCTGTCAGCGGCGGGGCGTATCCTGAAGATGGACCCGGCCACTGTGGGCCGCCGCATTGCCCGGCTTGAGGCGGCGCTGGAAGCTCCGCTCTTCGTGAAATCACCGCAAGGCTATGCACTGAGCGCGGCGGGCGAGCGGCTGCTGAGCCATGGCGAGCAGGCCGAGGAGGCGATGCGAGCGGCCGCAGAGGCGCTGACCGGTCCGGCCGACCGGCTGAGCGGGCAGATTCGCATCGGTGCGCCGGATGGCTGCGCCAATTATCTACTGCCGCAGGTTTGCACCCGGATCAGCGCCACCAACCCCGATCTCGATATTCAGATTCTTGCCTTGCCGCGGGTCATAAACCTGTCGCGGCGCGAAGCGGATATGGCGATCACGGTCAGCCCGCCCACGGCCGGGCAGTTGCTGGTGCAGAAGATCACCGATTATAAGCTGCATCTAGTGGCCCACCGCCGTTACCTGCGCCGCTATCCAGACATAAACGCGATTGAAGATCTGAGCGGGCACCCGATGATCGGCTATATTCCAGACATGATCTTTGACCGCGAGTTGGACTACCTGAGCGATCTTGGCATCAAGCGAGTGGCGCTGGCTTCAAATGCGGTTTCGGTGCAATTGCGTCTGGTGGCGGGAGCCACTGGCCTATGTGTGGCGCATGACTTCACGCTGCCGTCGCATGGGCGGTTGACCAAGGTGCTGCCGGACCAGATCAGCCTGACGCGCAGTTTCTATCTGGTCCGCCATCAGGGGGACCGGCGCAGCGAGCGGCTGAACCGTTTTGCCACCGCGCTGAGCACCGGAATTCGCGACGAAGTGGCCCGGTTGGAAGGGCTGACTTGACAGAACGCGGCCAAGGGGCAACGCTCCGGGGATACAGGAATAATACCGAGGTACCGCAAATGCTTGTCCAGGCAATCCTGAAATCCAAGGCCGATTCCGGCGTGGTGACCGTCAAGGCATCGACATTGGTGTCCGAAGCGGCACAGGTTCTGGCCGAGAAACGTATCGGCACGGTGATGGTCTCTGATGATGGGGAAACGCCGGACGGCATCCTGTCGGAGCGCGACATCGTGCGGGAACTTGGCGCCAGCGGCAGCGGGTGTCTGAACCAGCCAGTAAGCGCATACATGACCAGCGACCTCGTCACCTGCACCCGCGATTCCAGCGTTCAGGGCATTCTGGAGCAGATGACCGAAGGGCGGTTCCGCCACATGCCGGTTGTCGAGGATGGCAAGCTGATCGGTATCGTGACGCTGGGGGATGTGGTCAAGGCGCAATTGTCTGAACTGGCGATGGAAAAGGACGCGCTTCAGGGCATGATCATGGGGCACTGAATTGGCGTATTGCGCTCAGGGGCCGCATGTGGTTCTTTGCCGCGCAATTTTGTTGCGCAAAGGCCTGCCATGAGAACTGCTTTATATCCCGGAACCTTTGATCCCATCACTTTGGGCCATGTCGATATCATCCGCCGGGCGGCTCTGATGGTGGATCGGCTGGTGATCGGGGTGGCGATCAACCGCGACAAGGGGCCTCTGTTCACGCTGGAAGAGCGCGTCGCCATGATCGAGGCGGAATGTGCCACGCTCAGCCAGCAGACCGGCGCTGAAATCGTGGCGCATCCGTTTGAAAACCTGCTGATCGATTGCGCGCGGGATGTTGGGGCCCAGACCATTGTGCGCGGACTGCGCGCTGTGGCGGATTTCGAGTATGAATATCAGATGGTTGGCATGAACCGGGCACTGGATGACACGATCGAGACCGTGTTTCTGATGGCGGATCTGCGGCATCAGGCGATCGCCTCGAAACTGGTCAAGGAAATCGCGCGGCTGGGCGGAGATGTCTCGAAATTCGTGCCGCCCCGCGTCAAGACCGCGCTGGACGAACGGCTGGCGCGCTGATCGCCCCGGCTGGTGTCCGTGACCGAGAGCTGGACCCGCATCCACACCCGCGCGGCCTTTTGCGCCTTCATCGCAGATTGCCGCTTCGAGGGGCCGGGCTTGCGCTTTGTAATCCATCAGGACGGACGTCTGGACGGAACCGCGGAGGGCGTCGCATTTGAGGGGAGTTGGGAATGGAAGCAGGGCTGTTTCTGCCGTATCCTGAATCACCCGGATACGCCCGGGGAACGTGAGTGCGAGATCATCGAAACGCGCGGCGCTCAGATGCGCTATACGCGGGATGGGGGGCAGTGCGACGCCCATGTGGTACGCAAGGTCCCGCTCTGACCCTCAGCGCCAGAAGGCCAGCCATTGCAGCAGATCATATAGTTTGCGGCCCAGAAACAGAAGATGCTCGGTCCCGTACAGCATGACATTCCCGGCCAAGGCGACCAGCAGGAGACCCGCAAGCCAAATGGCGATCTGATTTGTCATTAAGGCTCCCGGAATGCAAAACGCCCGCCCAGATAACCTGAGCGGGCGTTTTTTCTCAAGTGCTTAATAGGTTCAATTCAAGCGACCCATGGCGACTGCGACATCTGCCATGCGGACCGAAAAGCCCCATTCATTGTCATACCAGGCCAGCACCCGCACCATGCGCTTGTCGACCACGCGGGTTTGATCGGGCGCAAAGATCGAGCTTTCCTCGGAATGGTTGAAATCGACCGAAACCAGCGGCGCGGGCTCATAGCCCAACACGCGCGACATCGGACCCCGCGCGGCTTCGGCGACGATGGCGTTCACCTCTTCGCGGGTCACGTCGCGCGAGGCGCGGAAGGTCAGATCAACAGCCGAGACATTGGGCGTCGGCACGCGAATGGCGGACCCGTCCAACCGGCCCTTAAGGTTGGGCAACACCTCACCCAGCGCCTTGGCGGCCCCGGTTGAGGTCGGGATCATTGCCATCGCGGCAGCGCGGGCGCGGTAGAGGTCCTCATGGCGGCGGTCCAGCGTCGGCTGGTCGCCGGTATAGGCGTGGATCGTGGTCATGATGCCATGCTCGATCCCGATGGCGCGGTCCAGCACCTTGGCCAGCGGGGCCAGGCAGTTGGTGGTGCAGGACCCGTTCGAGATCATCCGGTCTTCGGGCGTCAGCGTTTCGTCGTTCACGCCATAGACGATGGTCTTGTCCACATTCTTGCCCGGCGCCGACAGCAGCACCTTCTGTGCGCCGCGCTCGAAATGGGTCTTGGCCTTGAGACCGTCATTGAACTTGCCGGTGCATTCCAGCACCACGTCGCAACCTTCCCAGTCCAGCTGGCCCATGTCATAGGTCGAGAACATCTGCATCGGGCCGCGGCCCAGATCCATGGTTTTCTCGTCGATGATGATGTCGCGGGGGAAGCGGCCATGGATGCTGTCATATTTCAACAGATGTGCCGAGGTTTCCAGCGGGCCGGTGGCGTTGACCTTGATCACTTCGATATCGTTACGGCTGGATGCCGCGATATGGGACAGGGTGCAGCGGCCGATGCGACCGAACCCGTTGATACCTACTTTGATGGTCATATGTAACTCCGACGACGTGTAACTTGCTGCCATATAGCCAGACGTGACCTTCAGGTGAAGGGCAAAAAGTCAACAAAACGAGACTGTTAGCGCAAACCAGCCCCGATTGCGCTAACGCTTGTGCTAACAGTGTGAACAGATAACCTGCCTGCGGTCGGATTGATCAGGAGAATCGGACATGAGCGGATTATTGGCCTTGCTGGACGACGTGGCAGGCATCGCCAAAGTGGCGGCGACCTCGGTCGATGATGTGGTCGCTGCGGCGGGCAAGGCGGGGGCCAAAACGGCGGGCGTGATCATCGACGATGCCGCCGTGACGCCGAAATACGTTCAGGGCTTTGCGCCTGCCCGAGAGTTGCCGATCATCTGGCGCATCGCGCGTGGATCGGTGTTCAACAAGCTCGTTCTGTTGCTTCCTGTGGCGCTGCTGCTGGCCAATTTCGCGCCCTGGCTGATCACGCCCTTGCTGATGATCGGCGGGTCTTACCTGTGTTTTGAGGGCGCGGAGAAGATCTTCCACCTGCTGTTCCCGCATGGCAGTCACGTCATCGACGAGGACATGAAGGAGCGCGATCCCGGCCATCTGGAGGAGCAGAAGGTCAGAGGCGCAATCAAGACCGACTTCATCCTGTCCGCCGAAATCATGACCATCGCCCTCGCCGCCATTGAGGCCCCCAATGTCTGGATGCAGGGCGCCACACTGGCGGTTGTGGGTCTTGGCGTGACGGTTGCGGTCTACGGCTCTGTCGCGCTGATCGTGAAGATGGACGATGTGGGTCTCTACATGGCGAAGAACGCCCCAACGCTCATCGGGCGCGGGCTGGGGCGGGGGCTGGTCAAGGCGATGCCCGGCGTGATGAAGACGCTGTCCATCGTCGGCACCGCCGCCATGCTCTGGGTCGGCGGGTCCATCGTGATCCACGGGATGGAGGTGCTGGGCTTCGGCTGGCTGGGCCAACACATCCACGACTGGGCTTATGCGCTGGGGCATATGCTGTCCGAACAGTGGACAGGCGCGGTTGAATGGGTGTCCAAGGCCACGATGGACGGCATCTTTGGTCTGGCCTGGGGCTTTGTTCTGATCCCGGTCGCGACCAAGGTGATCGGGCCGGTTATGGGTGCGTTCTCTGGGAAGTCTGCTTAGTGCTGGATATGTTTGATAACTATCATGACTAAAAGGTTGGACATAAGCCGAATACGCCAAGATGCCTGCCAAATATAGGCGCAAAGTACATCAATGAATGCTCAATAAAGCAGAAGTTGAATGGTCAAGACCGATAACCCGACAGCGCCGCCACGCAACTCGGCGTTGAAGCTGCATTGAGAAGGTAAACACCATGTTCCTTCGAAAAGGAAAAAACTGACACATGTTTAGGTTCAAATACCTACTTCTCCCGGCATTGTTGTCTCTCTGTTTAGGAGCAAGCGATGCGGCAGCGAAAGTTGAGTGCGAAATGCTTGATGGCAGCGTACCTGAACTCGAGAAGATTAAGGCGGTCTTTGCTCAAGGAAACTACAAATTCTTTTTTGAGCTTACGGACAAGTTTGCTTCTGAGGAGTTGCCAGAAACGGAAACCATTATTGATAAGCTGTTTGAGGCGTTCCCCTCCGGCTTTCGCTATTGCACAACCATGTATTCCAAGATGGAGTCGCCTAAACTTGTGAACCAGATAACGTTCTTTGAATCTCCTTCGGGTGACGGGATTTTCGTAGCGTGGTCGGCATTCTTGTACAGAGATCAGTGGGCAATTCTTAAATACGTAGTTTCTACTGAGTTTGGTGAAGTCCTTTGGGCTATAAATTAGCGTGCAGCCAAATCAATCAGATTGTCAGACGTCAAAACAAAAAAGAGCGCTCAAATGAACGCCCTTTCTGATCTTCTTATAGGCCGCTGGGTTAGCCCAACAGTTCCTTGACTTTCGCCACTGTCGCATCCGCGGTGATGCCGAAATGCTTGTAAAGCTCGCCGGCGGGGGCGGAGGCGCCAAAGCTGGACATGCCGATGAACCCGGCCTTGGCCTCGCGGCCGCGCTCGCCCAGCAGCCAGCGGTCCCAGCCGCCCAGACGCACGGCAGCTTCGATGCCGACGCGGACCGGCCCGCCGGGCAGGACGCGTTTGCGATAGGCTTCGTCTTGGGCCGCAAACAGCTCCATGCAGGGCATGGAGACGACGCGGGTGCCGATGCCCTCGGCTTCCAGCTTGGCCTTGGCCTCCAGCGCGATGGACACTTCCGAGCCGGTGGCGATCAGGATCGCCTGGCGTTTGGCCTCGGCATCGGCCAGCACATAGGCGCCTTGTGCGGTCAGGTTCTTGGTCTTGTGCTCGGTCCGCACGGTGGGCAGGCCCTGACGGGTCAGGGACAGGACCGAGGGCGTGTCTTTGGAGGACAGCGCCAGTTCCCAAGCCTCGGCGGTTTCCACCATGTCGGCGGGGCGGAACACATGAGTGTTGGGCGTCGCACGGGAAATCGCCAGATGCTCGACCGGCTGGTGGGTCGGGCCATCCTCGCCCAGACCGATGGAGTCGTGGGTCATCACGAAGGTGGTTGGGATCTTCATCAGCGCAGCCAGACGCATCGCCGGGCGGGCATAGTCGGTGAACGCCATGAACGTGCCGCCATAAGGGCGGATGCCGCCATGCAGCGCCATGCCGTTCATCGCCGAGGCCATGCCATGCTCGCGGATGCCGTAATGGATATAGCGGCCCTTGCGGTTTTCCGGCAGGAACACGCCCAGATCGGCGGTCTTGGTGTTGTTCGAGCCGGTCAGGTCGGCCGAGCCGCCCACGGTTTCGGTCAGGATCGGGTTCACGACGCCGAGCACCTTTTCGGACGCTGCGCGGGTGGCGAGTTTCGGCTGATCTTCGGAGATCTGCTTTTTCAGTGCACGGATGGCGCTGGTCAGCTTCTTGGGGGTGTCTCCGGCATAGGCGCGGGTGAACTCACCCTGCTTGCGCTCGGAAAGCTGGGCGAACCGCTCTTCCCAGGCGGCACGGGCGTCAGCGCCACGGGCGCCAATCTCTTCCCAAGCCGATTTCACATCCGCCGGGATTTCAAACGCGCCGTGCGGCCAGCCATAGGCCTCTTTCGCAGCCTCAAGCTGTGCCTGATCGGTCAGCGCGCCGTGGCCCTTCGAGGTATCCTGCGCCGCATGTCCCAGCGCGATATGGCTTTCGCAGGCGATCATGGTGGGCCGGTCGGATTTCTTGGCTTCGATGATGGCGGCGTCGATGGCGGCGGGATCATGCCCGTCGATCTCGATCACATGCCAGTTCGAGGCGCGGAACCGTTCGACCTGATCGGTGCGGTCGGCGATATCCACCGTGCCGTCGATGGTGATGTTGTTGTCGTCCCAAAACACGATCAGCTTGCTCAGTTCCAGACGACCCGCGAGGCCGATCGCCTCCTGGCTGACGCCTTCCATCAGGCAGCCATCCCCGGCGATCACATAGGTGTAGTGATCAACGACCTTCTTGCCATAGTGAGCCCGCTGCACTTCTTCGGCGATGGCGAACCCCACGGCATTGGCGATACCCTGACCCAGCGGGCCGGTGGTGGTTTCGATCCCGTCGGCCAGGAAGTTTTCCGGATGGCCTGCGGTCTTGGCGCCCAACTGGCGGAAGTTCTTGATCTCGTCCAGCGTGATATGCGGGTTGCCGGTGAGATAGAGCAGCGAATAGATCAGCATCGAGCCGTGACCTGCCGACAGGATGAACCGGTCGCGGTCGGGCCAGGTCGGGTTGGCGGCGTCGAAATTGAGGTGCTTTTCGAACAGCACGGTCGCGACATCGGCCATCCCCATGGGCATGCCGGAATGGCCGGAATTGGCGGCGGCGACGGCATCGAGGGTCAGGGTACGAATGGCCGTTGCCTTGGCCCAATGTTCAGGGTTCGCTTTGCGCAGCGCAGTCAGGTCCACGAGGCTTGTTCCTTTGGGTTAAGGGCGGTTGCGGCGCTCAATACCATCCAGTCCCCGAAGTGCAAGCAGAACCGGGATTTGCGTCTTTTCGCGCATGAACTGCAGGTCTCAAGTGATTGAAAGCAAAAGGGGGGTATTTTCGCCCCGCTTTCGCTAGAGTAATTTCAATCGAACCGGTGCCCGATTCGTGTGGTTTCTGATGCGGGGTCAGCCGGGATGAAGAACAAGAACCGCAGGAAGATTGGGTGAGGGGCATGAGCCAGATTGAGGAATTGCAACGCCGTATTGCCGCCGCGATGGATCGGATCGGTGCCGGGGTTGAAACATTGTCAAGATTGCCCGAACCGGCGGCAGTGGATGCCGAGGCAGAGGGCGTGCTCGATACGGATCTGCTGGCGGCGCTGGAAGACGAAAAACTGGCCAATGCCCAGCTTGAGGAGCGGATCAAGACCCTGAAGGCGCGCCACGAGGTCGAGATAGCGCAACGGGCTGGCGGAGGCGATGAAGAAATCGCTGCCCTGCGGGCGCAACTGGATGATGCGCAGGCGCTGCTGGCCGAACGGGCCGGGGCCGAAGAGGCGGCTGCCTTTGCTGCCAATACGGTCGAAGAGCTGCGTGCCGAGAATGAAGTGTTGCGGATCCGGCTGCAGAGCGTTGAGGATACCGAGCCGCTGAAAGCCGAAATCGAGAGGCTGCACGCGGCTCTGAACGAAACCGAGCAGGCGGGCGATCTGCGCTCCGAAAATGACATGCTGCGCGCTGAGCGGGTCAGCCATGGCGCGGCAATGGCGCGGCTGGACGATGATCTGCAACGGCTGCGCAAGGCCAATGCGCAGCTGCGCGAGGTCAATGGCGCGCTGCGCGAGGCCAATGCCGCCGGGGTCGGCGATCCGACCCTGATCAATCAGGCGCTTCAGGCCGAGCTTGAGGCGCTGAGTTCGGCACGGGCCACCGACCTGGCCGAAGCGCAGGCCGTGCTGGCGCAGCTTGAGCCGCTGCTGGCCCAGGCGGAACTGGTCGAAGGGGAGGAAGCGTAATGCCCAATATTACCATCACCATTGGCGGTCGCGCCTTCGAGGTCTCCTGCCAGCCCGGCGAAGAGCAGTTCCTGCACTCGGCTGCCGCGATGCTGGATGACGAGGCGCAGGTGCTGTCGGATCAGATCGGCCGCATGCCCGAGGGGCGGATGCTGCTGATGGCGGGGCTGATGCTGGCGGACAAGACGGCCGGGCTGGGCGACCGGGTCAAAGGGCTTGAGGCGCAGCTGGCCGAGCAGGAGCACGAGTTGGCGCAGCTGCGCAACATGCCCCTGCCGGAACCGGAACAGATCGAGGTGGCCGTGGTGCCGCCCTTTGTCACCGATACTCTGGCCGAACTTGCCGCGCGCGCGGAATCGCTGGCCGCCGAGGTTGAGGAAAAGGCGCAGGCGTCGTGAAGATCGCGACCCTTGCTTGTGGCCTCGCAGTCTTGGCCACGCCGTGTTTTGCCGATGAATTTACCACCGCGACCTATGAGTGTGAGCGCGGGGCCAAAGTTCTGGCGACTTTTGTATCAGAGGGCGTAGTTTTGACTGTTGAAGGTCAGCAGGTTGCGCTGGGGCAGCTGCGTTCCGGTTCGGGTGTCCGTTTCGGCAATACCGGAACCAGCTATATTTGGTGGATCAAAGGCAAGTCTGCGACCCTCGATTGGGTCGCAGGAGACAATAGCATACGAATCTACGACGCATGCGAGACTGAGTGATCAGGCGTTGGCTTCGCGGATCTTGTCAGCGGCGTCCTTATCATAGGTGACGCCGTTTTCGTCGAAAAGCGTGTCCAACTCACCCGAGAGGGTCATCTCGGTGATGATGTCGCAACCACCGACGAATTCGCCTTTGACATAAAGCTGCGGAACGGTGGGCCAGTCGGAGTAGTCCTTGATGCCCTGACGGATCGCTTCATCGGCCAGCACGTTCACATCGGAATAATCCACACCCATATAGTTCAGCACCCCCGCCACACGGGACGAGAACCCGCATTGCGGCATCTCCTTGGTGCCTTTCATATAGAGCACCACATCGTTGGCTTTGACGGTCTCGTCGATCTGGGTCTTAACGTCGCTCATCTTGCTTTTCCTCTTCGCGCGCGGTCGCGTGTTTTGTGTCCGTGTTCGGATGGTCCTTGAACCAACCTTCTGTTTCAAGCCGCCGATGCTCGGCCTGCGCCAGTGTCACCGGGTCCATACCGTGCCGTTCAATGCCCGCGATCTTGCTGATCTTGTCCGGATCGGGTCGCATATCCAACAGGCGTCGTTTTCTGTTCCGCTTCACATAGGCCTCTGTCAGCGCGGCGGCAACCACCAGAGTGGCAATTCCGCCTGCGATCCAGATGAACCATGTGGTCATTTTCCAGCAATTACCCCTTGCGTCGTTTGTAGGAGTGGCGGCGCATCTGCCGTGTGACACGCCAATATCTGGGTCCGTATTTTAGAAACTTTGGCAGGTCACAAAACAAGATCGCAAGGGCGCTGACGAGATCGAACACCAATCCGGCTAGTCGCATCAGCACCCATCCGAATGGCTGATCCACTATTCAGGCGCTTTGGTCGTCAACGCCAACGCATGCAACTCGCCATCCGGCCCGTCCATCTTGCCTTTCAGCGCGGCATAGACTGCGCGTTGCTGCTGGACGCGGTTTTTGCCGCGAAAGCTCTCGTCCACCACCATGGCGGACATGTGAACGCCGTCGCTGCCGCCGACCTGGATGTCGGCATCCGGGAACGCCTCGCGCAGCAGATGTTCGATTTCATGGGCGCTCATTGGCATATGGGTCGTCTCCTGATGGTCACTGTTCAAGAAGTAGAGCGGAGTGGGGGCGCGTGCAAGGGAGGCACGCGCCCGGATCACGCTAAATCCGGCGCCTGCCTCGGGTGCTGGATGTGCCTGTTTTGCGCGACTCAGGCGACCGCTGCGGCAAAGCTCTCGCGATAAGTGCCCGCCAGATCGTCCAGCGCCGCCTCAGCTCCCCCGATACGCACGCTGCTGCCGGTGAAACGGCCCACGGTTTCGACGGCGACGCCTGCCTGTCCGGCGGTGATCATCAGCGCCTCGGCCTGATCGAAATTGCAGGCCACCAGATAGCGCGCCTGATCCTCGCCAAAGAGCTTTTCGGTGGGCGCATCGTCAAGCTGCACGCCGACGCCAGCAGCCTCGGCCAGTTCAAAGGCGGCCAGCGCCAGACCGCCATCGCTGAGATCGGTGCAGGCTTTGATCAGCGCGCGATTGGCGCGGATGAAATCGCCATTGCGTTTTTCCGCTTCCAGATCGACATGGGGGGCGTCGCCGTCCTCGCGGTTGAACACTTCGGCCAGCAGGGCGGATTGACCCAGATGGCCCGCTGTCTCGCCAATCAGCAGCGCCAAGTGGCCCTCGCGCACCTCATTGCCGATGATATCGTCGGTATGGCTGAGCAGCCCGACCGCGCCGATGGTCGGTGTGGGCAGGATACCCTGACCGTCGGTTTCATTGTAAAGCGAGACATTGCCCGACACGATCGGCATGTCGAGCGCGGCGCAGGCGGCCCCGATGCCTTTGATAGCGCCGACGAACTGGCCCATGATTTCGGGCTTTTCGGGGTTGCCGAAATTCAAATTGTCGGTGGTGGCCAGCGGTGTGGCCCCCACGGCGGTCAGGTTACGATAGGCTTCGGCCACCGCCTGCTTGCCGCCCTCAACCGGGTTGGCACGCACATAGCGCGGGGTCACGTCAGAGGTGAAGGCCAGCGCCTTGTCGGTGCCATGCACCCGCACCATGCCGGCACCCAGACCCGGCGTGCGGGCGCTGTCGGCCATGACCATGGTGTCATATTGCTCATAAACCCACTGCTTGCCCGCATAGTTGGGCGAGGCGAGCAGGGCGCGCAGCCCATCGATCGGATCGATCTGGGGGACGTCGGCGAGGTCCTCGGCCTGAGGTGTCGGTTCCCACGGGCGGTCATATTCCGGGGCGGTCGAGGACAGCTTGGACAGAACCAGATCGGCTTTGACCTCGCCGTTATGGACGATCAGGAAGCGGTCTTCGGCGATGGTTTCACCAACGATGGCGAAATCCAGGTCCCATTTTTCGAACACAGCGCGGGCTTCGGCCTCAAGCTCGGGCTTCAGCACCATCAGCATGCGTTCCTGGGATTCCGACAGCATCATCTCATAGGCGGTCATGTTGTCTTCGCGCTGGGGCACGTTTTCCAGATCGAGACGCACGCCCAGACCGCCCTTGTCGCCCATCTCCACAGCAGAACAGGTCAGTCCAGCAGCGCCCATATCCTGGATCGAGATCACCGCGCCGGTCTGCATCAGTTCCAGCGTCGCCTCCATCAGGCGCTTTTCGGTGAAGGGGTCGCCGACCTGAACGGTGGGGCGCTTTTCCTCGATCGTGTCGTCGAATTCCGCGCTGGCCATGGTGGCGCCGCCGACGCCATCGCGTCCGGTCTTGGCGCCCAGATAAACCACCGGCATGCCGACACCGGAAGCGGCCGAGTAGAAAATCTTGTCGCTGTCAGCGAGGCCCGCAGCAAAGGCGTTCACCAGGCAGTTGCCGTTATAGGCCGGGTGGAACCGCACTTCGCCACCCACGCAAGGAACACCGAAACAATTGCCATAGCCGCCGATCCCCTCAACCACGCCATTGACCAGCTGTCGCGTCTTGTGGTGACCCGGTTCGCCAAAGCTGAGCGCGTTCATCGATGCAATCGGTCGCGCCCCCATGGTGAACACGTCGCGAAGGATGCCGCCCACGCCGGTCGCCGCGCCCTGATAGGGTTCGATATAAGAGGGGTGATTGTGGCTCTCCATCTTGAAGACCACCGCCTGACCGTCACCGATATCGACGACACCGGCATTTTCACCGGGGCCGCAGATCACCTGGGGACCGGAGGTGGGCAGGGTGCGCAGCCATTTCTTGGAGGATTTGTAAGAGCAGTGCTCGTTCCACATGGCCGAGAAAATGCCCAGCTCGGTAAAGCTCGGTTCGCGGCCGATGATGTCGAGGATCATCTCGTACTCATCGGGTTTCAGCCCGTGGCTTTCGATCAGTTCCGGCGTGATGGCTGGCTCTTGCATCCTGTCTGGGTCCCCGAGATGGCAAAGTTTCGCGCCTTTTAGGCGAAGGCAGCGCCGGGGGGAAGGGGGCGAATGCGCTGAAGAGCAAGCCCGCTTCGAATGCTTGGCCTGTCCACCTGTGTGATTGCGAAACGCTGGCTGCCATGTTTCTGTTGCGGTGTGCCCGCGATGTACCACCCCATCGGTCGCCACGGGTCGGTGTCAATCGTCGTTCCACAAATACCCCGAGGAGATATCATGCAAGATCAGCCGGATCGCCCCAATGTTGTCACGCCCGAGTTCATGGCAAGCTATGATCATCTGACCCCTAGCGGACATATGCATCCGGCGTGCAAGTTGAACCGGCTTGCCAATATCGGCCTTGATTGCCGAGCGGAGGTCAGCCCGCAGATCGACCTGAACCTGCTGACCGACCGCAGTTACACCCATCTTTGCGAAACCAGCGACGATGGCTGGCTGATCGGGGGCGGGGACAACACCAAGCTGGAGCGTCCCGACACCGCGCATGCGGAAATCTGGCGGTTCGGGCCGGATAACAAGGCGGATGGCGGGTTGGCCTTCGACTATGTCGAGGCTGTCATGCGCGCGATCAAATTCGCGCCGATCCGAGTCATGCCGTCGCGGGTGAACCTGACGCCGTCAAATGAGTTGGAGCTGCTGCTGGAATACGATCCGGACTCGGTGATCGGGCAATTGCTGGGGATATTCAGCACCGTGCTGGCCTGTCCCTGTGGGGATTATGGCAATCCGTTTCACATCACGCTGGTGCGCGGGGTGAAGTTCCGCTCTGACGCGGCGCAAGTGGCCTATTTCAGTGAAATGGAGGCCGTGGTGGCGCAGTGGCGGTCCGAGCATCCCGAGGGGGTGATGTTCAACGATGGCGGTATTGATCTCTTCGCCAACCGGGAGAAGATCCTCGCGCATGTTTCGCCAGACATGTCCTCCGGTGTCGAGGCGGATATCGCGGCGTTGCGCGAGATTTAAGAAAAGCGCGCAGGCAGCCTGGCCATAGGCTCAGGCTGCCCGGTTTCGTGCGTTTATTGGCCGCCCTGGTCCTTGGCCAATTGCTGGTTCACCGCTTCGCCTGCCGCAGCACCGATGGTGGCTTTCTGCTCGTCGGTGATGTTTTCGGCCTCGTCCAGACCCGGAATCGCGACGCGTACCTCGCGACGGGCGAAGTCGATGCCGTTTTCTTTAAAGGCAGCCTTGACGCGGTTGTAGATTTCCTTGCGCAGCGTGAATTGCTTGCCGGGGATCGCCATGAACTTGCCCCGGATGATCATGCCGACATCGTCGAAATCAAACACACCCTGCGATTTGAACGGCTCAAGGAAACCATCCTTGTGGGTCTCGTCGGCCATCATCTCGGCCCCGATCTTCTTGAAGATCTTCTTGACCTTGTTGGGGTCGGTGTCGAAGGGCACGGTGAATTTCAGCTTCATGATCACCCAGTCGCGGCTGTAGTTGGTCAGCTTCTGAATCTCACCATAAGGGATGGTGTGGACCGGGCCGCGATGGTGGCGCAGCTGCATGGAGCGGATCGAGATCTTTTCGACCGTGCCGGTGGTGCCGCCCACATCGACATATTCGCCCACGCGGAAGGCATCGTCGATCAGGAAGAACACGCCGCCCACGATATCGGCCACCAGTTTCTGCGCGCCAAAGCCGATGGCCAGACCCAGAACACCGGCACCGGCCAGAAGGGGCGTGATATTGATCCCGAGCGCCCCGAGCGCCAGCAGGCCGAAGATCACCGCGATTGTAATTTGCGCGGTGACCCGAATGAGCGGCAGGACGGTTGCAAGACGAGATCCACCTGATCCCCCACCTTCACCACCGGCTTCTTCGTCCACCGATTCTGCGGCGGTCTGCTCTTGTGCCAGCCTGCGGTTGATCCAGAGAGAGACGACCTCATTGATGATGTAGCCTGCCGCAACGATCAGCAGGAATTCGATCACCGCGCCGCCAACTTCTGCACCGATACCGGCAGAGGCGACATGGCGCAGATCAAGGTGCCAGGCGCGCGCGATCATCATCACGACAAACAGCCCGGCCAGAACGCGACCGATGCGGATATAGCTGCGCTTGGTCGATTTATAGGCGCGTTCGGCCAACGGCCCTTCGCCCAACATCGGCGGCTGCAGGTGGCGTACCAGGCCACGGATGAGCGTGTCCAGGGCCGGCGCGATCAACAACCAGAACATGGTGGTGAAATGCGGGCCCTTGACCAGCAGGGCGCGGATCGACGGATCGCGCTGCGCGGCGAGGAATTCCACCAGCAGCCAGATCACGGCCGAGACAGCGATGGCAAAGTAGGGATAGTACCGGGCGACTTCCTCGTCGAATTTGGTGCGATCGGGATCGGTGCCCAGCATCATTTGTGTCAGGCCTTCGCGGGCGGTCCAGGCGATGACGCCGATATAGATGTGGATCGCGGCATTAAGCCAGAAACCGATGCGTGTTTCGCCAGCAGTGATGCCGTTAAGCGCATTGAAGCGCACGACGAACAATGTCAGCCCAATCAGAATAAGCAGGCCGATCAGGTTGCGGTACAGGTACTTGGCCCAATGATCATCGACATTGACCAGCCGGAGCCGGGGTTTGTTCGGCGCGAGAACAAATCGCGACACAGCCGCACCCAGACGCGGGACCCAGATCAGGAAAAACACAAATGGCGCTGCATAGGTGATTTGTTCGGTCGTGAGCAGGGCCCGACCGGCCGCGCGAACAACCACATAAAAAACGATCAACCCTGCAATCTCATGACAGAAGCGCCGGAACAGATATCGTGCCGCGCCCCAGAGATCGCCATCCTCGCCCTCGTTGGACTGGTCATGCCACTTGCGGGTAAACAAACCGAACAGCTTTTCGGCGACATAGCCCAGAACAAGAACGGTCAGGACCAGACCCAGCAGGACAAAAGCACCAGTGGTGCCGAACGTATCCGTGAAGTTGCCAAATGCCTTTGCTTGCGCACTGAAGATGTTGGGCAATGTCACCAGAACATGTGTCCATGACGCGACCATCTCGGCCCAGATTTCATTGATTTCAGTCAGCGGATCTTCGTGACCTTCTGCTTTGGCGGCGTGTGCTTCGGCCACCGCGTCCAGGCGCTGCAGCAGCAGCGCGCGGACCTGATCGTCACTCATGCGTGCCACCAGATCATCCACCTGTTCCGGCGTCAGATCAGCCGGCACCACAGGGGCGGAACTGGTGCTGGTGCCAGCAGTTGAGGATGAAGTTTGTGCGAATGTGGGGGAACTGAACAGAATTGCTGAGCAAAGCACTAAAACCAGTTGCGTCAACCGGAGCATGAGAAACCCTCGTCAATATATGAGTCTTGTTTTTCCTGAACTTACTGGAGGTTGTGCCCTTGCGCTAGGTGTCTTGGATTATGGCACGGGTTCAGTGCCTGCATGTGTCTTGCGTGCCTCTCTGCGAGATGTGGGATCGTCGGCACCGACGGTAAGGGGGCTCCAAAACCGTGTCCGGTTCGGCTAAGAGCGGACATGCCTGTCTACAGCAAGGGAATACCAATGCTCTCGAACTCGGATCTGGTTGCCTTGACCGCTTTTCGCCGCGATCTGCACCGCCGCCCGGAAGTGTCCGGCGAAGAGGTGGAAACCGCGCGTACCGTCACAGCGGCGCTGGCTGAATTGTCACCGACCCGCATCGTCAGCGGGCTGGGCGGTCATGGTGTGGCGGCGGTGTTTGACAGCGGTACATCGGGCGAGACCGTGCTGTTCCGGGCCGAACTGGATGCTTTACCCATTGAAGAACTATCCGGTGTTCCGTGGTCCTCGCAGGTGCCGGGCGCGGGGCATCTTTGCGGCCATGACGGACATATGACCATGTTGCTGGGGCTGGGGCGGCTGCTGGCGCGCAAACCGGTGGCACGCGGGCGGGTGGTGTTGATGTTCCAGCCCGCCGAAGAGGATGGCAGCGGCGCGCGCGCCGTGGTGGCGGACCCGGGCTTTGAGGCGCTCCGGCCCGATTGGGCCTTTGCGATCCATAATGAGCCGGGGCGGCCTTTTGGCCATGTCTCGACCCGTGCGGGCCTGATCAACTGCGCCTCTCAAGGGCTAAAGATCACGCTGACCGGGCGGACCGCCCATGCAGCAGAGCCCGAGGAAGGCGTCTCGCCCGGGCGCGCCATCGCCCATCTGGTTCCGGCGCTGGAGGCGCTGGGGCAGGGCGGTGATCTGGATGACGGCTTTCGATTGGTGACGCTCACCCATCTGCGAATGGGCGAGCCGGTCTTTGGCATCGCGCCCGGCGAGGGCTTGATCCATGCCACGCTGCGCACCACGCGGGACGATGCGATGGCGGAGTTGATTGCGGCGGCACAGGCGCTGGCGCGCGAGGCAGCCGATAACGCGGGCCTGACCGTGCAGTTTGAGGTGCAGGATGAATTTGCCGCCTCTATCAACGATGCAGAGGCCACCGCAGTGGCGGTCCGGGCGATGGAGGCAATTGATGTGCCTCATGGTGACGCTGGCCTGCCGATGCGCGCCTCGGAAGATTTTGGTGTCTTCGGCTGGGGGGCAAAGGCCGCGATGTTGTGTCTGGGTCCGGGCGAGGATCACCCGGTGCTGCACAGTCCCGACTATGATTTCCCTGATGATCTGATCCCAGTGGGCACGGCGATCTTCGAGCGCATCGCACGCGACCTGTTGGGCACGCAATGAGCCATCCGGCACCACGACGCTTCCCTTGCGCTGTCGCATGGTTAGGGTGGGGCGAAACAGTTCGGGGCTGGCATCATGAACCAGACGGAGAAATACCAGCGCCTAAGGGCGCTTCACACCAGCGGTGAGACTTTTGTCATTCCGAACGCCTGGGATTCGGGATCGGCGCTTTTGCTGGCCAGTTTGGGTTTTGAGGCGCTGGCCACCACCAGTGCGGGCTACGCTTTTTCTGTCGGCAAGCGCGATTCTTCCACCGGGCTCAGCCGCGACGAGATTCTGGAAAATGCGGCGCAGATTGTTGCGGTAACCGATCTACCGGTATCCGGCGATCTGGAGGACGGGTTCGGGGCCAGCCCAGCGGCCTGCGCGAAGACCATCGAGGTGGCGTCTCAGATCGGGCTGGTCGGCGGCACGATTGAGGATGCGACCGGCGATCCCGACGCGCCGATCTACGAGATGTCGCACGCGGTCGAGCGCATCACAGCGGCTGTTGAGGCGTCGCGCGACCGAAATTTCCTGCTGACTGCGCGGGCCGAGAACTTCATCTGCGGGCGACCAGATCTGGTCGACACGATCCGACGTCTGCAGGCGTTTGAGGAGGCGGGCGCTGACGTGCTCTATGCGCCGGGCCTGCCCGACCTTGAGGCGATCCGCACGGTGTGTCGGGCGGTGAGCAAGCCGGTCAATGTCGTCATGGGGCTGAGCAGCCTGACTTGTTCGGTTGCCGACCTCTCCGAGGCGGGCGTTGCCCGGATCAGCGTCGGCGGGTCCTTTGCGCGCGCGGCAATCGGTGCGGTGATGCGTGCGGCGCGCGAGGTGCAGCAGCACGGCACCTTTACCTATGCCAAGGACGCGATCCCCGATGCCACCATCCGCCAGATCATGTTGCCGACCGAAGATCTTCAGCGAGAGGATTGATCCTGTAATCCTGTTCGGAGTCTCATGGTGAACTCATGTAAATCGCGAGGCTAATCTCGCGTGTTCTACCAGGGGTTGGCACGCCCAGCGTGTAGTGCGAAAAAAAAGGCCGAGCGCTAAGCTCGGCCGAAGTCCAACAGGGAGGTATGAAGAAGGCGTCGCCTCCTTCGAGTGTTGATTTAATCAGCGCTTCATGAGTTATCAAGGTCAATAATGTCGCATTTTAGGTATTGCTGCTATGCGAGAGCTGCATATCTCATATTTTGCCTTGCAGTTTCAGCTGTTTGCGGCTTGCGGTGATTTCCTCCTGCACAAAATCACGAAACGCTGCAATACGTTGCGAATGGCGCAATTCCTCGGGATAGGCGAGATAGACGGGCACGTCCGAGGACTCGATTTCCGGCAGAACATGCACCAGATCGGGCACCTCCTGCGCGACATAATCGGGCAATACGCCGATCCCTAGGTTGTGCAGCACGCCTTGGAGCACACCGAAGTAATTGTTCACGGTCAGAAGCGACGCAGGGTTGTGTTCCATCAGTTGCACAACCAGCGACGCGCCTGCGCCAACCTGCGCTGCCGTAGTGTTCTGGCAGATAAGACGGTGCTGGGACAGATCGGGGGGCGTGATCGGCGCATCATGGGCCTTTAGATAGGCGTCCGACACAAAAAGCTGCATTCGGATCGTCATCAGCCGCTTGCGGATCAGGTCTGCCTGGCTGGGCTCCTTCATCCGGATCGCCACATCCGCCTCGCGCATCGGCAGGTCCAGCACGCGCTCTTCCAGCATCAGGTCGATCTTGAGGTCGGGGTATTTCTCATAAAGCTTGGGCAGGCGCGGGGCGAGCCAGAGCGTGCCGAAGCCGAAGGTGGTGGTCACGCGCAACTCACCAAACACCTCTTCCTCGCTGTCGCGGATGCGCGCGGCCGCCGCGTCCAGGCGTTTGGACATCGAAGAGGTCGCATCAAACAGCAACTCGCCCTGTTCGGTGAGAATCAGTCCGCGCGCATGGCGGTGAAACAGGGTCGCATTCAGCGACTCTTCAAGCGCCCTGATCTGTCGGCTGACCGCCGATTGCGACAGATTCAGCTTGTCGCCCGCATGGGTCAGGCTGCCCGCATCGGCCACCGCATGAAATATTCTGAGTTTATCCCAATCCATCCCCGAAACTTCCGTTCTTTTGGATACGACCTATATGAAAGAATGCGAAAGCTCCATGAGTATTGGACGCTTCGCCGCAGGGAGTGAGAAAAAACACCTAGTAAGGTCAGCAATTTTGACCTAATATTGCCTATATAATCCGCAAACTAATCTGACGTGGGGAGGCGTCTGATGAGTAAGCACATGATCTCGCTCAACGACCGGTTCGATCTGGACAAAAGCCCCGTTCTACTGAACGGGACGCAGGCATTGGTGCGCCTGATGCTGATGCAAAAAGCGCGCGATGAGGCTGGTGGGCTGAACACGGCGGGGCTGGTCACCGGCTATCGCGGCTCGCCGCTGGGCGCGGTGGACATGCAGATGAACCGCGCCGCCAAGGAACTGGCCGCGTCGAACGTCACCTTTCAATATGGGTTGAACGAGGATCTGGCGGCCACCGCGCTGTGGGGCAGTCAGCAGGCCGGGTTACGCGGCGATGGTAAATATGACGGCGTCTTTGGCCTCTGGTACGGCAAAGGGCCGGGGGTGGACCGGTCGGGCGATGTGATCCGCCATGCCAACATGGCAGGCACCGCGGCCCATGGCGGCGTGGTCATGGCGATGGGCGATGATCATACCGGCGAAAGCTCGACGGTGCTGCATCAGTCGGAATGGGCGCTGATGGATGCCTATATGCCGATTGTCAGCCCAGCCGGTGTGCAGGAAATCCTCGACTATGGGCTCTATGGCTTTGCGCTGTCGCGGTTTTCCGGCCTCTGGGTCGGCCTCAAGACCATGAAGGACACGATCGAGGTGACCTCGGTGGTGGATGGCCGCACCGACCGGATGAACATCGTCACGCCGGAGTTCGATATGCCCGAGGGTGGGTTGAACATCCGGCTGATGGATGACCGCACCCCGCAGGAGGCGCGGATCATCGACTACAAGCGCTTCGCGGCTGAGGCGTTTTCCCGTGCCAACAAGATCGACAAGCGCATTTGGGGCAAGCGCGGGGCCAAGATCGGCTTTGTGGCGGCGGGCAAGAACTGGCTCGATCTGGCGCATGCGATGTCGCTCTTGAATATCGACGCGGAAGAGGCCGAGCGGCTGGGCATCACCACCTACAAGATCGGTCAGGTGTTCCCGCTGGACATGCAGGGATTCCATGACTGGGCCGAGGGGCTGGACCTGATCGTCATCGTCGAGGAAAAGCGCAAGCTGATCGAGGTGCAGGTCAAGGAGGCGATCTTTGACGACCGGCGCGGTCGCCGCGTCTATGGCTGGTACAAGGGTGGTGCGGGTGCAATGCACCGCGAGGAACTGTTCCCGACCCGTGGCGCGCTGGACCCGATCATGATTGCCGAGAAGCTGGGCGAGATTCTGATCGAGGAAGGGCGCGAGACTGATGGCATCCGTGCAGGGCTCGCTGCCCTGACCGAGGCGCGGCGCGCAGACAATGCGCAGGAAATCGCGGCGCGGCTGCCCTATTTCTGTTCAGGTTGCCCGCATAACACCAGCACCAAAGTGCCCGAGGGCAGTCTGGCCTATGCCGGGATCGGTTGTCATTTCATGGTCAAATGGATGGATCGCGAGACCGACGGGTTCACCCATATGGGCGGCGAAGGGGCCAACTGGATCGGCGAGGAACCGTTTTCGACCACCAAGCATGTGTTCCAGAATCTGGGCGATGGCACCTATAATCATTCCGGCGTACAGGCGATCCGCGCGGCTTTGGCGGCTGGCACCAACATCACCTACAAGATCCTCTACAATGACGCCGTCGCGATGACGGGCGGGCAGGGCAACGAGGGCGACCTGACGGCGGAACGCATCGTCAATGAGCTGAAGGCGATGGGCGTTCGCGAGATCGCGGTTGTCTATGACGAGAAAGAGGATGTGAATTTCAAGGCGTTGCCTGCGGGCGTTGAGACCCATGAGCGCGCCGACCTGATGGCGGTGCAGGAGCGGTATCGCGAGATCGAGGGTGTCTCGGCCATTGTCTATATCCAGACCTGTGCCGCTGAAAAACGCCGCCGCCGCAAGCGCGGGACCTTCCCGGACCCCGACAAGCGGGTCTTCATCAACACCGATATCTGCGAGGGCTGCGGAGATTGCGGGGTGCAGTCGAACTGCGTCTCGATCGTGCCGAAAGAGACCGAGCTGGGCCGCAAACGGGCCATCGACCAGTCGAGCTGCAACAAGGATTTCTCTTGTCTCAAAGGGTTTTGCCCGTCTTTTGTAACGTTGGAAGGTGCGCAGATCCGCAAGGAGGCAACCACCGAGATCGAGTTGCCCGATCTGGCGATGCCCGACCTGCCAGAGATCACCGGCACTCATAACGTGGTGATCACTGGGGTTGGTGGCACCGGCGTTGTCACCATCGGCGCGGTGCTGGCGCAGGCGGCGCAGATCGACGGCAAGGGCGCGGGCATGATGGAGATGGCGGGCCTCGCCCAGAAGGGCGGCGCGGTGCATATCCATTGCCGACTGGCCAACCATCCCGACGATATCAGTGCGATCCGCGTAGCCACTGGCGAGGCGCATGCGCTGATCGGTGGCGATCTGGTGGTGAGCGCCGGGGCCAAGACGCTGGGCCTGACGCGCACCGGCCAGACCGGCGCGGTGGTCAACAACCACGAGATCATCACCGGCGATTTCACCCGCGACACAGAGTTCCAGATCCCGTCTGACCAGTTGGAACTAGCGCTGCAGGCGCGGCTGAAAGACCGGCTGGACCTGTTTGATGCCTATGATCTGGCCCGCGCCGTGATGGGGGATGCGATCTATTCCAACATGATGGTCTTTGGTGCGGCCTGGCAGCGCGGGCTGCTGCCGATCACCCATGACGCCATCACGCAGGCCATCGAGTTGAACGGCACGGCGGTGGAACGCAACAAGCGCGCCTTCGAGATTGGCCGCTGGGCGGTGCTGCATCCCGAGGAGGTTACCAAAATCCTGCAACCGAACGTGGTTGAGATGCCCCGGACGCTGGACGAAAAAATCTCGTACCGCGCGGCGCATCTGGTGGCCTATCAGGGGCAGCGGCTGGCAAAGCGCTATCTGAAGCTGCTTGAGGGGATCGAGGATAACGATCTGAAAGCGGCGGTTGCCAAGGGGTATCACAAACTGCTGGCCTACAAGGACGAATATGAGGTGGCGCGGCTGTTGCTGGACAGCAAGGAAAAAGCCGCCGCCGAGTTTGATGGGGATTTGAAAATGACCTTCCATCTGGCGCCGCCGATTCTGGGCGGCACCGGCTCGGACGGGCGACCAAAGAAGCGGGAATTCGGTGAATGGATGCTCGGGCCGCTCAAACTGCTGACGCGTTTGAAAAGCCTGCGCGGCACGCCGCTGGACATTTTCGGATATAGCGCCGAGCGCCGGATGGAGCGGGCACTGATCCGGCAATATGAGAAGGACCTCAAAGAGGTCCTGCCCAAAACCTTCCCACAAACGCGGGATGCTGTGATCGCGCTGGCGCGGCTGCCGCTCGACATTCGTGGTTTTGGTCCGGTGAAGCAGGCCAATGAGGCGAAGGCGGCCAAACGGCGAGAGGAACTGCTGGCCACGATCCGCCAAGGCGGCCCTGAGGTGCGCAAAGCTGCGGAATAGGCGTCACATTGGTGTAACCAAAGCTAGGCAGAATCGGTGATCGCGCTTATCTAGCGCGCATTGAGCCCGGAGACCGCAATGCCTGCCCGCCGTCATATCGCCCGTGACATCAGCTATGCCTATTCCGCCGAAACCAGGAGCGGGCGCGCGCTGATCCGGCTGATGGAGAACACGACCGGGCGGATGCGGCTGATCAAGCGGGCGCATGGCTATGAACAGGAAGTGGCCGCAGGACGCGATTTCTGGGAGGTCATGGTCGAACGCTACGGGCTGACCTTGGATGTGGTCGGCGGGGCACTTTCGAACATCCCGCAGGACGGCCCGCTGATCCTGATTGCCAACCATCCCTATGGCATCCTAGATGGGTTGATGATGGGGCATATCCTCTCAAAAACACGTGGCGACTTCCGCATCCTTGCCAATCAGGTGTTCCGCAAGGCCGACGATATCAACCGGATCGTTCTGCCGATCTCTTTCGATCAAACCAAAGAGGCGATGCGTCTGAATATCGAGACTCGCAAAACCGCGCTGAACTATCTCGATGAGGGCGGCGCGATCGGGGTTTTTCCGGGCGGCACCGTCAGCACCGCTGCAAAGCCCTTTGCCCATCCGATGGACCCGGGCTGGCGCGGCTTCACGGCCCGGATGGTGGGCAAGTCGAACGCCGCTGTGGTGCCGGTTTTCTTCGACGGCCATACCTCGCGCCTGTTCCAGATCGCCAGCCATCTGCATGTCACATTGCGTATGGGGCTTCTGATCAAGGAGTTCAGAAAGCGTGTCGATACGCCGGTGCGCGTGGTGATCGGAGAGCCCATCACGCGCGATGTCCTGAACCCGATGGCGACGGATACGCGCAAGATGATGGATTTCCTGCGCAAAGCCACATATGAGCTTTCCCCGAAGCCGTTGAAGTCTTATGACTACGGCTTCGAGTTCGAGGAACAGCATCGCGCCTGACAGGGACCATGGCAGTAGGTATTTTTGATTCCGGATTGGGCGGCCTGACTGTCCTCAACGCCGCGCAGGCCCGTCTGCCGGAACTGGATTTCCTGTATTTCGCCGACAGCGCTCATGCGCCCTATGGGGTGCGGGATGCCGAGGATATCTATCAGCTCACCCGCAAGGCGGTGCATACGCTGTGGGATTCGGGCTGCAATCTGGTGATTCTGGCTTGCAACACGGCAAGCGCCGCGGCGCTGCGCCGGATGCAGGAAGAGGGCGTGCCGAAGGGCAAGCGGGTTCTGGGCGTCTTTGTGCCGCTGATCGAGGCACTGACCGAACGGCAATGGGGCGACAATTCCCCGCCGCGTGAGGTTGAGGTGAAGCATGTGGCGCTGTTTGCGACGCCTGCCACAGTCTCCAGCCGCGCGTTTCAGCGGGAACTGGCGTTTCGGGCGATCGGTGTGGATGTCGAGGCGCAGGCCTGTGGCGGTGTCGTCGATGCGATCGAGGATGGCGACATGATCCTGGCCGAGGCGCTGGTGCGCTCCCATGTTGATGCGCTGAAACGCAAGATGCCGGACCCGCAGGCCGCAATTCTGGGCTGTACCCACTACCCGCTGATGGAAGAGGCGTTTCAGGCCGCACTTGGGCCTGATGTAAAAGTCTATTCGCAGGGCGATCTGGTGGCGGCAAGCCTTGCCGACTATCTGACCCGCCATCCCGACATGCTGGGCGATGGAGCGGGCGGCTATCTGACCACCGGTAATCCGTCGCGGGTCAGCGACCGGGCGACGCAGTTCCTCCGACGACAGATCAGCTTTAAGGCGGCCTGACATAAGTCAATGTCGGCACCGTGCCTGAATTGTAGTAAATTGGCCGTCCATGGGCGGCCCGACCCCATGACATCGAATGAAAGAGGTCTGACATGACCCATAAAATCGCAATCCTTGGCGCCAGCGGCTATACCGGCGCAGAACTGGTGCGGCTGATTGCCGAACACCCCGCGCTGGAGATCGCGGCGTTGTCGGCCGAACGCAAGGCGGGCCAGAGCATGGCGCAGGTCTTCCCGCATCTGCGGCACCTGGACCTGCCTGACCTGTGCAAGATCGCTGAGATTGATTTCAGCCAGATCGACCTGTGTTTCTGCGCTCTGCCGCATAAGACTTCGCAGGAAGTGATCCGGGAACTGCCCGGCGATCTGAAGATCGTTGATCTCTCGGCGGATTTCCGGCTGCGCGACCCGGAGGATTATGAGAAATGGTATGGCAATGCGCATGCCGCCACCGCCCATCAGGAAGAGGCGGTCTATGGCCTGACCGAGTTTTATCGCGACGAGATCAAGGCGGCGCGTCTGGTGGCGGGTACGGGCTGTAACGCGGCCACGGGTCAATATGTGCTGCGCCCGCTGATCACAGCGGGCGTGATCGATCTTGACGATATCATCATGGACCTGAAATGCGCTGTCTCGGGGGCAGGGCGGTCGCTGAAAGAGAACCTGCTGCATGCGGAGCTGAGCGAGGGGTATAACGCCTATGCCATCGGCGGCACCCACCGGCACTTGGGCGAATTCGATCAGGAATTCACCAAGCTTGCAGGCAGGCCGGTGCATGTGCAGTTCACCCCGCATCTGATCCCGGCGAACCGGGGTATTCTGGCTACGACTTACGTCAAAGGCGATCCGCAAAGCGTTTATGAGGCACTGTGCTGGGCCTATGAGAACGAGCCTTTCATCGAGGTGCTGCCCTTTGGCGAGGCGCCTTCGACCCATCATGTGCGTGGCTCGAATTTCTGCCATATCGGCGTGTCTGCCGACCGGATCGAACGGCGGGCCATCGTGATCGGCGCTCTGGATAACCTGACAAAAGGTAGCAGCGGGCAGGCCTTGCAGAACGCCAACCTGATGCTAGGTGAGCCTGAAACAACGGGCCTGATGATGGCCCCGCTTTTCCCGTGAGGATGACATGAAGTCGCTGAAGAAACGTCGTCGCATACAGGTGATCGTGCTGGCCACGGTTGCTTTGGTCATCGCCACCGGGCTGATCGGGTATGCGATGCGCGACGGCATCAACTTCTTCCGCTCACCCAGTCAGGTGGTCGCCGAACCGCCGCAACCGAATGAGGTGTTTCGTATCGGCGGGCTGGTCGAAGAGGGCAGTCTGATCCGCGGACAAGGCGAAACGGTTGAGTTTCTAGTAACCGATGGCGGCGAGAGCGTGAAGGTGGTCTTCGGGGGGGTGCTGCCCGACCTCTTTGCCGAGAACCAGGGGATGGTGGGCACGGGAAGCTACGTGAACGGTGTCTTTGAGGCCTCTGAAATTCTTGCAAAACATGATGAGACTTACATGCCCAAGGAGGTGGTGGACGCGCTGAAGGAACAGGGTGTCTATCAGGAGCCGGGCGAAAGCTGATCCCGCGCGCGGCGCGCATTCAAGGGAAAGGAAACGGGGGCGTTGCGCAGGCAGCGCCCTTTGTGTTTGCGCCGCTTAAAGACCTGCACCGCACCGTTTGCATGAGATTGCAGAGGGTAGGTGATGCAGACAGTCAAACAAATAGCGCAGGGCATTGTGGCGCGCGAGGGCGGCTTCGTGGATGATCCGGACGATCCGGGCGGGGCCACAAAATACGGTGTCACCATTCACACCATGCGCCGTCTCGGCCTCGATCTGGATCGCGATGGCGATGTCGACACAAGCGATGTACAGGCGCTGACCCGGGCGCGGGCGGTGGAGATTTTTGTCGCCCATTACTTCGAGCGTCCCCGGATCGATGATCTGCCGCAGATCCTGCACGCAACGGTGTTCGACATGTATGTGAATGCTGGAGCACAGGCTGTGAAAATCCTGCAGCGCCTGTTGCGCGAGATGGGATTTGCGGTGGCCGTGGACGGCGTGATTGGTCCAAAAACCGCAGGTGCTGCGAGACAGGCAGCAGAGCCGGATGCGCTTGCCCTGCGCGATGCCTATGGCGTGGCGCGGCGGAATTATTACTTCCGTCTCGCCGACCGCCGTCCTGCCAGCCGCAAATACGCGCGGACGCGGGCGGGCGGAAAGGGTGGCTGGATCAGGCGGGCCGAGGAATTCCTGTCCAAGCGCTATCATCTGGATCAGGCAGCATTTCAGCAAAGGGTGGCGACATGGGGTTGATCGACGGGGTATTGGCGCTGCTTTTCGGTGGCGGGCGTAACGTGGTGCGTGAAACCGCAGAGGTGTTTCGCGAAAACGCCGAAGCCGGTGCCGAACGGGGTGCTGCGGCGCGGGAACAGGCGCTGGCGCAGTTCGGCGCTGAATTTGCGCAGCCCCGGCAGGGGAGCTTTGATCGCTTTGTAGACGGGCTCAATCGCCTGCCGCGCCCGGCGCTGGCTTTTGGCACGCTGGGCTTGTTTGTAGCGGCGATGGTCGACCCTTTGTGGTTTGCCGAGCGCATGCAGGGCATTGCGCTGGTGCCCGAACCGCTCTGGTGGCTTCTGGGTGTGATCGTGTCGTTCTATTTCGGAGCGCGCTATCAGGCCAAGACGCAGGATTTGCAGCGCGATCTGGCCCGTACTCTGACCCGAGCGCCGCAAATCAAGGCAAATATCGAGATGCTGCGGGATCTGCGCGCCGACAGCCCCGGCAGTGCCGATCCCGGACCTGATGCGACGCTCGCATTGGAGCTTGAAAGCACCGACCCGAACCCGGCGCTGGAGGATTGGCGGCAACGGCAAAAAACCTGATCCGCGACACTATGCGCGCCGCGTCCAGACGATTGTGATTGGACGCGGGCAGGGCCGGGTTTATACCAAGGCCCATGACAGCAGAACTTGGACATTTCGCCCTCATCCTCGCCTTTCTTGTGGCCATCGTGCAGATGGTTGTCCCACTGGTCGGCGCGCATCGGCGCTGGCCCGGCTGGATGGCGATGGCCGAACCGGCGGCCACGGCGCAGTTCCTGCTGACGGCTTTTTCCTTCGGCGCGCTGATGTGGGCCTTTGTCACCTCGGATTTCTCGCTGAAGCTGGTGACGGTCAACAGCCACTCGGCCAAGCCCATGCTCTACAAGATCAGCGGCACATGGGGGAACCACGAGGGTTCCATGTTGCTGTGGGTGCTGATCGTGACGCTGTTTGGCGCCATGGCGGCATGGTTTGGCGGCGGGTTGCCTCCGACGCTCAAGGCACGGGTGTTGGCCGTCCAATCGGCGATTGCGGTGGCGTTTTTCGCCTTCATCCTCTTCACTTCGAACCCGTTCATCCGGCTGGCCGTGCCGCCCTTTGACGGGCAGGACCTGAACCCGCTGTTGCAGGACCCCGGCTTGGCCTTCCACCCGCCATTTCTTTATTTGGGCTATGTGGGCCTGAGCATGGCGTTCAGTTTCGCCGTCGCCGCCCTGATCGAAGGCCGCGTTGATGCCGCCTGGGGTCGCTGGGTGCGGCCCTGGACGCTGGCGGCGTGGATTTTCCTGACCATCGGCATCGCGCTGGGGTCGTGGTGGGCCTACTACGAGCTTGGCTGGGGCGGCTTCTGGTTCTGGGACCCGGTGGAAAATGCCAGCTTCATGCCCTGGCTGCTGGCCGCCGCCTTGCTGCATTCCGCCATCGTGGTGGAAAAGCGCGAAGCGCTGAAAAGCTGGACCATCCTGCTGGCGATCCTGGCCTTCGGTTTCTCGCTGATCGGGACCTTCATCGTGCGCTCGGGCCTGCTGACCTCGGTCCACGCCTTTGCCAATGACCCGGAGCGGGGCGTGTTCATCTTGGCCATTCTGGCGTTTTTCACCGGCGGTGCGCTGACGCTTTATGCTGCGCGCGCGCAGGCTATGGAGGCCAAGGGCGTCTTTGGCATGGTCAGCCGTGAAAGCGCGCTGGTGCTGAACAATATCCTGCTGGCGGTAAGCTGTTTCGTGGTCTTCTTCGGCACTATGTGGCCGATGGTGGCTGAGATGTTCTTTGACCGGAAACTCTCGGTCGGGCCGCCCTTCTTCAATGCCGCCTTTACGCCGTTCATGGTGGCTCTGGGGTTGGCGCTGCCGCTGGGGTCGATCCTGCCATGGAAGCGCGGCAAGCTGGGGCGCGCTGCCTGGTCGATGCGTTACGCCTTTGGGCTGGCGGTGGCGGTGACGCTGCTGGTCTGGGCGATGCAGACCGGGCGCAGCGCGCTGGGTCCGGCTGGCGTGTTCCTGGGGGTCTGGGTCACCTCCGGTGCGATGGTCGATCTGTGGAGCCGAACGGGGCGCAAAGGCAGTCTGGGCCGGCTGTTTCGTTTACCGCGTGCCGATTGGGGCAAGGCGGTGGCACATTCGGGACTGGGTATCACGATCTTTGCCGTTGCGGGCCTGACCGCATGGGAACATGAGGATATCCGGGTCGCGCAATTTGGCGAGCCTTTTGAGGTCGGGGCCTTTACGCTTAGGCTGGACAAGGTCGAGCGTCTGGCCGGGCCGAACTACTTTGCCACGACCGGCTCGGTCCAACTGTCGCGCGACGGGCGTGACATCACCACGCTGCATCCTGAAAAACGCGACTACCCGGTCGCGCGGATGCCCACCACAGAGGCGGCGATCGACTACCGGATTATGCGAGACGTCTATGTGGTGCTGGGTGATGAGCAGTCCAATGGCGGCTGGACGGTACGCACCTATATCAAGCCCTTCGCCAATTGGATCTGGGCCGGGTGCCTGCTGATGTCGCTGGGTGGCGCGCTGAGCCTCAGTGATCGCCGCTTCCGGGTTGCAGCTGGCGCGCGCAAGGCGCCTGCGGATGGGGTCCCGGCAGAATGATCCGCATTTTCAACCGCTTGAAGCTCGCTGTGTTGCTGGTGTTGATGGCGCTGCCCGTGGCGGCGGTGCAACCCGATGAGGTGCTGGATGATCCGGTGCTCGAGGAACGCGCCCGCGAGTTGAGCAAGGGGCTGCGCTGCCTTGTCTGCCGCAATGAAAGCATCGATGAAAGCAACGCGGGGCTGGCCCGCGATCTGCGCCTTCTGGTGCGGGAACGGCTGGTGGCGGGCGATAGCGACGATGAGGTGATCGCCTTTGTCGTCGACCGCTATGGCGAATACGTGCTGCTGCGGCCCACGGCGGATGGGGCCAATCTGATGCTCTGGGCGGCGGGGCCGCTCATGCTGTTGCTGGCGGCGCTGACCGGGTTTTTCTACCTGCGAAAACGCGCGACCGCCACGGCCCCCGAAGAGGCGGCGCTGACGCCGGAAGAACGCAAGCGACTGAGCGAGTTGCTGGACGAATGAGTCCCGTCTGACCTGGCACCTGCCGCCACGGGACCCGCCATTTGCCTTTGCCAATCGGTCCTGACCGGTGTTCTATGCGCCAAACCCTCTCACCGGAGCCTTTCATGGAATACGACACCATCACGCTTGAGATTGCGGACAATCTCGCGGTTCTTACCCTGAACCGTCCAGAGAAGATGAACGCGCTGAACAGCCAGATGCGGGCCGAGATTCCTTATGCGATACATGAGGCCGCCAAATCAGCGCGCGCCATTGTGCTGACCGGTGCAGATAAAGCGTTCTGTACTGGACAGGATCTGGGCGATGCGGGCGGTGCCGGACGGATCGATCTGGAACGCACGCTGCGCGACGAATATGGTCCCATGCTGGAGGCGATCTATGATTGCCCGCTGCCCACCATCGCCGCCGTGAACGGCCCGGCGGCCGGGGCTGGGGCCAATCTGGCGCTGGCCGCCGATGTGGTGATCGCGACGGAAAGTGCATATTTCCTCCAGGCCTTTGCCCGGATCGGCCTGCTGCCCGATGCTGGCGGCACCTGGTTCCTGCCGCGTCAGATGGGCATGGCCAAGGCGATGGGTGCGGCGCTTTTCGCCGACAGGATCACCGCCACGCAGGCCGAGCAATGGGGCATGATCTGGGAGGCCGTGCCGGATGACGCGTTCGAGGCGCATTGGCGCGACCGGGCCACCTATCTGGCAAATGGTCCGACCCAGGCCTTTGGCGCGATCAAGAAGGCGATCCGGGGCACCTATGGCGCCACGCTGCCGGATCAGCTTGCCACCGAGGCGCATCTGCAGGGCGAATGCGGCCGCAGCCGGGATTTCAAAGAAGGTGTCGTGGCCTTCATGGAAAAACGACCGGCGCTTTTTGAAGGGCGCTGATCGGGCGTGGCGAAAAGCAAGAATAATGGGGTCGAAGAGCCCCCCGAACTCAGTCGCCGCCCGGCGACGGCGCTCATTGCCTTTGCCAGTTCCATGGCGATGGATGACGATGTCGATGAAGAGGTGCTGCGCCGTCTGATCAGGGCGGTGCTGAGCAAAAAGGCCGAACAGGCTGCGCTGATCACCGGTCTGGGACTGACCAACAACCCTCATACCGCGTTGATCGTCTCGCATCTGCTTGCGGCCCATGTGGCCGAGCTGCGCCAGCAGGAAAACGGGTTGCTCGATGCTGATCAGGTGACCGGCGTCTGGGGTCAGCGCCTGACTGTGGGGGCGATGCTGGCGGCGATGGGCGCGGCGATTCCGGGCACGTTGAGCGGCGGCGTGGCGATCGCGCTGGTGCTTCTGGCCATGTCGGCGGGCGCTTTTGCCGCTGCGGGTCGGTTGCGCGGGCGGGCCAAACGCAACCAGATCGCCCGCCACCGGGAAGAGGCCGAGGCCCTGTCGCGGCACCTTCTGGAGGCAATAAAGACAGCGCCGTCGCTCTGATGTCGCTCTGATGTGGAAATTTTATCCCAATGGGCCTATATTGGGGATGTGAAAGGAGACTGTCATGCTGGAAGGGATTGGACTGGACACAACGATGCTCTGGGCAGCGATCGGGTTCAGTGCGCTCGGCCTGGGGGCAGGGGCCTATATGTTCTATCGGGCTCGACCCGCGACCGAGAACGCTGATGTCAGCGACATCGTGAAATCGGCACCCTATCACCGGGTGCATAATGATCTGAAGATCAAAAGCGGCAGCTGAAACAGCCTATTGCCGCCTGACCGGGTTTCGTGGCCGAAACGCCGGGTAATGCCCTGTTTGCTATGATGGACTGAGCCTCAACTGGCTTTCTGTTGTCCTCGCCACAGGATGAATAACCCCGACAGTACGATCAGCCCGCAGCCCAGCAGTGTCGCTGCGTTGAGTTGTTCGGCAAAGACGAACATACCCAGACCGATGCCGAACAACAGCCGCGTATAGCGGAATGGTGTGACCGCCGAAACCTCACCGGTACGCATCGCCTTCATGAGGCACGAATAGGCCAGAACCCCGGCCAGCACCGCGCCACCCAGAATGAGCGTCGTAACCGCATCCGGTAGTTGGAGCGGCGCGCCTTCCCACATGGAATAGATCACTCCGGCCAGAATGATGGAGAGGAAGCCGTAGAAGCCGAGAACCGCCGTGCCCAACGTGGCCGGCGCGGCGCGGCTGGCGAGGTCTCGCCCGGCAAAGCCCAACATGCCCAGAACAGCGAGGATGGAAAGCGCCGAAAAGCTCTCGGCCCCCGGCTGGATGATGACGACAACACCTGCCAGCCCGATCAGGATCGCCGCCCACCTGCGCCAGCCCACCTGCTCGCCAAAGACCAGCGCTGCGCCTGCGACGACCACGATCGGGGTCGCCTGCAGGATCACCGTGGCCGAAGAGAGCGGCGTGAGCGTGATGGCCAGCACGTAGAACAAACGCCCGAACACCTCAAAGACAGCGCGGATACACATCGGGCGCGAGACCACATCGCGGGTGAAGAGCGGCTCGTTCCGGATCAGCGCGAGCGCAGCAAAGACGACGGTGCCGCCTAGGCCGAAATAGATCATGATCAGGCCAATGGGCAGGCTGCTGTGAGAGGCCTTGAGCAGCGCGTCCTCGATGGCAAACCCGGCCATGGCCGCAACCATCCAGAGACTGCCGATCAGATTGGCCCGACGGTCGGTTGCGATCTGTAGTGCCACGAAATGTCCGATATTGTCGCGGCACCTGCCCAATGCAACTCCGCCTGCCCCGACAGGTCGGCGAATATGCCGCTCATGTCAATTCGAAACAGCCCCGTTGGCCGGGCGCTCAGGCGCGGCGGCGGCGGCGCGTGCGACGCTCGGACACCGCCTCGTCCCCGGTGCCGTCCGAGGCCGAGGTGAAGGGGCCAAGCGCTGCGGTGATCTGGTCAAGCGTCGGAGCTGTGCCGCGCGTGCCCTGATCCAGCACGGCGCGCATGTGGCGCAGATGCTCGGGCATGGTGCCGCAGCAGCCGCCAACGATGCGCGCGCCCGCATCCCGCGCCATTCCGGCATATTGCCCCATCAGTTCGGGCGTGCCGTCATAATGGATATGGCCATCGACATATTTCGGGATGCCCGCATTGCCCTTGGAGATGATGGGCCGCTCTGTTCCTTGTGCGACAAAGCCCAGCACTGTGCGCAGGATATCGGACGCGCCGGTGCCGCAATTGGCGCCAAAGGCAATCGGCGGGTTGGGAAGAGTCTCGACCAGCTGCGCCAGATCGGAGGAGGTCACACCCATCATGGTGCGCCCGGCAGTGTCAAAGCTCATCGTGCCGCACCAGGGCATATCGGCCAGCGCGAACCCTTCGGCAGCGGCGCGGAACTCCTCGGGCGCGCTGATGGTTTCCAGCCAGAGCACATCTGCACCGCCCGCTTTCAGGGCATCGGCCTGTTCGTGAAACATCTCGACCGCCTCGGCATGGCTGAACGTGCCGACCGGCTCGAAAATCTCACCCGTGGGGCCGACCGAGCCTGCGACCACGACCTCACGCCCCGACTTGTCGGTCACCTCGCGGCCGATCTCCGCGCCCAGGCGGTTCAACTCACCCACGCGATTCTGTGCCTCGTGCAGTTTCAGGCGGGCGGCAGTGCCGCCGAATGTGTTGGTCAGGAACAGATCGCTGCCTGCATCAACTGCGCCCTGGTAGAGCGCCGCGATCTTCTCGGGCGCATCGGCATTCCACAGCTCGGGCGCATCACCCGATTGCAGGCCCATGGCAAACAGGTTGGTCCCCGTGGCCCCATCGGCCAATAGAGTGTCCTTGTTGGCGAGCAGGCGGGTCAAAGCATTTGTCATGGGGTCATACCGGTCTTGCCGCCAAAAGGGCGGTCTTGAACTGAGACACCCCGTCTCTCACGAGCGGGGTGTCAAAGCAAATTCATAAAACTCATGAAGATCATGAGGGTCGCAGCAGGTGCCTGTCAGCCAGCGGCTTCGTTCAGGATCTGGCTTCTGGCCTCGACCATCAACTCGGCGCGTTTGGCGCGGATCTCATCCGTGGGCACACGGCCTTCAAGATCAGCGGTAACCTTGCGCAGGACATCCTCGTGGCCGGGTTCCTCGAAATCGGCCTTCACGACGGTCTGGGCGTATTCGTCTGCGGCCTCGCCGGTCTTGCCCAGCAATTCCGCGGCCCATAGCCCCAGCATCTTGTTGCAACGGGCTTCTGCCTTGAACTGCATTTCCTCGTCATGGGCAAACTTGGCTTCAAATGCGTTTTCGCGTTCGTCGAACGTGGTCATGGATGGGGACCCTTATCAGGTTGAGACTGTTACCAGTGATATGCCCCTGCAAAAGCCCGTTCGCAAGAGGTTTGGCATGCGGCAAAGCCACGCTTTTGCGCCTTTATGTCTGTCCCGGACCGGATCGGCGCGATCCGAGCTTATTGAATCGACAGGTCGATATTGTAGCCCACGGTTTTGCCGGTATCCCGATCATTGCCCATCAGGTAGACGCGGATCGTGTAATCTCCGCTCTCGGGCAGATCGATTGTTGTCGAATTGCCGTTGATTGAGCCGATATAGAGGGCCTCGCCATCGCTGCCCGGCGGCAGGATGTTGAAATAGACCGTGCCATTGCCATTGGTGCCGACCGCTTGCAGTTGAACAAACATCTTCTGGCCTGCATTCGCCCCGAGCTTGTAGTCGAAATACTCGTTGCCGGTGATGGTGCCATTGACCATGGTTCCGTAATTGCCCGCAGGAAACTTCACCTCAGAGGTCATCTGTGCATTTGTCGCTGAAGACCACAATAAAACGGCAGACATGCTAACGGCCAAGATTCTCATGCGGGTGTCCTCCAAGGCGGTTTGTCTGACCCTAAACCGCGCATCAAACAGGTCAATACCGAGCGGAGTGAGTTCGCAGGATAGCTTGGCGAATGGCCGCTCTGATGCAGGTTTCTCGGACGCCGCATGCTGGCGGGGGAGTTGCGCGATGGGTTTCCCGGCGTCAGAGAAGCGCTCAGGCGGGAAATCGCGGGGTTAGTTCTTTTGGGTCGGCTGTGCTATGGGGATTTGTACGA